>NZ_JAHGAH010000046.1:0-10341 GCF_030248475.1 Vibrio sp. D173a | reverse complement strand
TATGAGGGGATTCGTAAGACTCCGGTGTTAGATACCGACAGCGCGGTTCTCTCAGTTGATAAGAGTTCAGCAAGCGCAGATGGTGTTGAAGTCATTACGGTGACCTTGCAGCTAAAAGACAAAGAGGGGAATGATTACACCAGCTCTGGCGGCACAGTCACATTCGATACACCAACTGGGTTAACTCAGGTTGGTAGCCAAGATAATGGGGATGGCTCCTACACAGTGAAATACAAGAGTTCGACTTCAGGATCTTACACTGTCGGGGCATCACTGGACGGCAGTAAATTTGCTGAATCCATTTCCTTTGAATTTACTCCAGTTCTTGACCTCAGCAACACTGAATTTACTCGTGATAAAAGTTCTGCCAATGCCGACGGATCCGATGTGATCACAGTAACCATTCAATTGAAAGATACGGAAGGTAACAACTACACAAGTTCAGGCGGTACTCTTGAGCTCTCATTACCAGCAGGAGTGAGTATCGTTACTTCTCAAGATAATAGTGATGGTACTTATACTGTGAGTTTCTCTAGTTCGAGCTCCGGTACTAAATCAGCAGGAGTATCTATTGGGGGAACTCAGTTATCCAACTCTATTTCTTTGTCTTATGCTCAAGTCTTAAATCTATCTGCAGCAGCGTTCAGCCGTGATAAAGACTCCGCGAATGCAGATGGTAGTGACCAGATCGCCGTAACGGTTCAGCTAAAAGACACCAATGGTGCTGACTATACATCGTCTGCGGGGGAGATTTCATTCTCTGTGCCTAGTGGGGTAACGGAAGAATCAAAAACAGACAACGGTGATGGCTCGTATACGGCTGTCTTTACAACAGTGAACGCAGGTACTTATACCCTTGGTGTGAGCATAGGTGGCACTGAGTTGGCAAACGATATTGAGCTTACTTTTAATGCCGTCATTGATTTATCACAGTCGACATTGCAAGCCGATATCACCACCATCGCGGCAGATGGCAGTAGTACTGCTCAATTGACCATCACGCTGCAAGACTACGCTGGAAATGCGTTTGTTCCAGCATCGAACAGTCCTGAGCTCACGATTACAGCGGGCTCTGCTGATATGACTGATTTCGTGAATACTAGCGATGGGGTGTACACAAGCAACATTAGCTCTAGTGTTGTTGGTGAGGTCACTGTTACTGCGACCTATGACTTAGGAACCGTTGGCACGCTAAACCTCACATTTGAGGCGTTACCGCCAAGTGATTCTCAGTCTACCATCACAAGTGATATTTCTACCTTTGGTGTGGGTGGCGATCATAGTGCAGTTATCACGGTTGCTTTAAAGAAAGCTGATGGCAGTGCTTACACACAAAGCTACGGTGATTTGGTGTTGAGCCCGGAAGGTACGGGGCTAAGCTATGATACTCCTGTAGATAATGGTGATGGTACGTACACGGTGTCAGTTACTGCAGATACAGCTGGCAGTTATGTCGTGAGTGCTACCGTTGGGGATTTAGTACTGACAAATACGGTGTCGCTCACTGTTACTCAAGTCGATGTTGCTTTAAGTGGCGCGACTCCTGCCTCGATAACAGATTCAACAACGATAACTGTTACCTTACGAGACGGCTCTGGCAACATCATTACGCATGGAGGGCACAATATTAGTGTTCGCTTTGCGAGTAGCATTATCAATCAATTGGGCATTGCAACATTCGGTGATGCTCAGTTCAATAGTCTAGACGGTACGTATGATGTATCGGTAACATGTAATATTTCGACTGAGCTCGATAGTTATAATGTGTCGGTTAAGGTGGATGATTATAGTGATGTGGTGGCTACTATCCCGTTGAGGTGTCCTTAATTAAATCAGCTACGCTTTGATATTAAAAATGCCACTCAACACTGAGTGGCATTTTTATACGTCGTTTTTTCTAAGGTTGTTTAGACCGAGGTAACCCACTCTCTTTCATGAGTGTGTTCTTGGTTATCATGACAGCAGTGACTGTGGTGGTCCTCGTAGCCGTCGTAAGCACATTCGCCGATGTTATTTCTTGGACAGATGAAATAATTGCTGCGATCAATCATCTCGGTTTGACAAACTGGACAGTATTTTTCCATTACAACCTCCCACAATAGCGATTGAAAATTTCGTCCGTAGACACGAGTTCAAGAGTAATTTTAGACCCTAGATTATGACCGTGGTGTGAAGGTTTTATGTGTGGATCAGCCCGCTTAACGAGTCTTGAAAAAACTCTGACGAAATGAAACTAAATGCGCATTGCAAGGTGCTTGTTAGGCGTATGATTTCAAAAGAAAAGCAATAATTTCCCCATGCTTTGTTTATTCTATGCTTGGCTGTATTCCCCTCTATTTTTTCAGTAACTTTTCGAAGCCATATCACAAAAGGTAACCGTCTAGCTATCTCAATGATTATTGCCGGTCTTCAAACCGTGGACTCATTTAGCTCTAAGCTTTTTGTGTTCACGTCATGAAAAAGTAGTCAACCTCAAGCTATCAACAAAGAGCATCATGTTCTGATTTCAACGTTACCACTTTCAAGAAAGTCTTTGTTTTCTTTAACAAGCTTGTGTAGAAAGTCCGCTACGGTTCTCACCCTTCTTGAGTGGGAAAGGTCGGAGTGAATTGCCAACCAAATGGACTGATCACAGCCAATATCCCTTTCTACACATGTTAATTCTTTAGGTTGAGCGATAAAATGAGGAAGTACTGCCATACCGAGCCCAGCCTCTACCGCGCTGAATTGTGCAGATAGGTTGCTCGTAATAAGCCTACAAGGCTTTCCTCGCATAGTCCTTTCTAGCCATTGTGCCGCTGGCAGGTGCTGTAGTGTCTCTGACCAACCAATAAAATCATCGTTCTCAAATGAGCCGCTTTGCTGATTCTTCTTCCTATTTTTTAGATAACTCTGTGATGCATAAACGCCAAAGCCGAGCTCACCTAATTTTTGGATACTGACGTTCCCTCGTTCTGGACGAACCATTCTCAATGCTATGTCTGCATCGTGCCTGTGTAAGTTAACGGTAGATACACTGGTTACTACTTCTATCGTTAGATTTGGGTGGTTTGCCAGAAACTGGGGTAGTGCAGGAATAATAAAATGATCGGCAAGTCCTTGAGCGGTGGCGAGACGAACGTGGCCTCTAACATCTTGGTCATTAACTTGAGCAGCCGCACTGAAGGAATAACCAGCCTGTTCTAGAGCTTTGGCTTGAGCGATGAGCGCCATTCCTTCGTCGGTCAACTTATAACCAAGTTGGTCCCTGGTAAATAATTTTAGGCCTATCGCGCTTTCTAATCGCTCTAATCGTCGTGATACTGTTGCGATTCCGAGCCTTAGCGATTTCGATGTGCCGCTCAGCGTTCCCTCTCTTGCGATGCCTAAAAATATCTTGGCATCATCCCAATTTAAATGATTCGATTTCTCTTTATTTCCGATATCGGAAATCTGATTGCAATTATTGGCCATGTATCACTCCACTTTTGGAAAATATACTGATATGCGAATAACAAAGCTAGAGGAAAAAAATGGATAAGCGCATATTAGGTAATGGCTTGGAAGTTTCAGAAATTGGTTTAGGCTGCATGGGCATGAGTGAATTCTACGGACCAACAGACGATGAAGAATCATTAAAAGTACTTCATAAAGCCGTGGATTTAGGATGCAACTTTTTCGATACGGCGGATACTTACGGTAATGCTCACAATGAAGAGCTGATTAGCCGTTTTCTTAAACATCATCGTTCGGGTGTAAAGGTAGCAACAAAGTGTGGCATTGTTCGTCGACCAGGAGAGTACGAAAGACATATCGACAATAGCCCAGCTTATATCCGAAGAGCATGTGAAAATTCTCTTCGTCACTTAGGTGTTGAATGCATCGATCTATACTACATCCATCGTTTAGATTCGACTACACCAATTGAAGTAGTCATGCAAACGCTCGCAGAATTAGTTACTGAAGGAAAAATTGCCCACATTGGTCTCTCTGAAGTCAACTCGACGACGCTCAGAAAAGCGCATGCAGTCCACCCTGTGACTGCTTTGCAAACCGAGTACTCGCTGTGGACGCGAGATGTGGAACGTGAAATCTTGCCCACATGTCGAGAATTAGGCGTTGGTTTTGTCCCTTACTCTCCGTTGGGGCGCGGTTTTTTAACGGGGCGTTTTCACTCTGATCGTGACTTTTCTGAAGGGGATGCGCGAAGTACATTACCAAGATTCACAGAAGGTAATTTAAAGGCGAACCGCCCGCTATCTAATATCGTGGCTCAAATAGCGCAAAATAAGTCGTGTTCTCCGGCCCAAATTGCTCTGGCGTGGCTATTGGCTCAAGGTAAGGATATTGTTCCTATTCCAGGAACGAAAAAAATGGCTCACATCGTCGATAATTTAGGTGCGTCCAATGTCTCTCTTACCCGAGAAGATTTGCTTCAAATAGAGTTGGCTCTAGAGAGCTTTCGTCCCGCGGGAGCGAGATATACAGAAGAAGGCATGAAAGGAATCAATTCTTAGTTAGCTTCCTCCTATCGGGAAAACCAACGAGCTGAGTTCTTTTGACAAACAAACGGTGTTTCATCCACCTTCTGGGCGAATGATACTAAGATGCAAAGAGGGTGGTTCATCGAAAAGATTGTGGTAAAGTCCGCGCCTGCGATTTACTGCATCTATATTGTTTTACTGCCTCTTCAACTAAAAGCACAAGGTTAAGCTAATGCCATTTTCTACTCTCTCTTTGAGTTCTGAGCTGATTCACGCACTGCCAAAAGACTTTAAGAAGCCAACTGATATTCAGGCTTTGGCTATTCCTGAGCTACTCAGTGGTAAAGACGTATTGGCATTAGCGAATACAGGTAGTGGTAAAACCCTTGCGTATGGTTTGCCTTTGTTGGAAAAGCTAAGTGTAAATCCAGAGCAAAAAGCGCTGATTCTAGTACCTACACGTGAGCTGGCGACACAAGTGAGCGAGGCGATTAACCAAGTTGGTCAAGCTATTGGCCTCAACGCAGTGTGTTTGTGTGGTGGCGTGGATAAAGAGCCGCAACTACAAGCACTTGCGGCAGACCCTAAAATTCTTGTGGCGACAACAGGTCGTTTAGTTGATCTGGCGAACAACGGTTTGGGCCTGAGTAATATCCATTACCTAGTGTTGGATGAAGCGGACCGTTTGCTGGATATGGGCTTTTGGCCAGACGTGCAAAATATTGCGGGGCTGGTTTCAAACCAGCGTCAAACCGCGATGTTCTCAGCAACGTTTTCTGATGAGTTGAAGGGCAAAGCCAAGCAACTCATGCGTACACCAAAACAGGTGGCTGCGCATCAAGAAAACAGCACCAATCAAGATATTGCTGAGACGCTGTATCTCGTCAACAAAGGCAGTAAAACCAAAGCCTTGATTGAACTTATCAAGCAACATACATGGACGCAGGTATTGGTATTTATTGGCGCGAAAGAGAACGCTGATGGTTTGGCGAAGAAGTTGAATAAAGCGGGTATCGCAACCAATGCGCTGCACGGAAATAAGAGCCAAGCAGAGCGAGAAGAAGCGCTAGCGCAGTTTAAATCTGGGCAAACACAGGTGTTGATCGCTACCGATCTATTAGCTCGCGGTATTCACATCGAGCAACTACCGGTGGTGATTAACTTTGAGTTGCCAATGCACGCAGAGACATACGTTCACCGAGTTGGGCGTACAGCCCGTGCAGGCGAGCAAGGTGTTGCAATGTCGCTGGTCTGCCATGGCGAAGCCGAAGCACTTACCGCGATCCGTAACCTGACTCAACGTGAATTGCCAACGCAAGATCTTGAAGGTTTCCCGGTAACGGATAAGCCATCAACAGGCGAAAGCAAACGAGCCCCACGTGATAAAAAAGCCAATCGTCGAACCAATGCCAAAAAGAGCATTAAGCAGTTCCAAGGCAAGCCGAAACGCCAAGCGCCTAAAGCTAAGTAGACAAGCTCAAATAAACAAAAAGCCATCGTAATGATGGCTTTTTAATTAAATGGAGAGTGTGTCTAAATAGGGGGGATTGCTTAGAAGTTGTAAGAAACTGTCGCGCCTACTGCCCATTGATTTGCACTGTCTACGATTGAAGAATCGCTGATGCCGCTACCTAGACGTGTATATTGTGATACTTGGCTGATTTGCCAGTGCTCAGTGATTGGCACTACAAGTTTGTAACCTAAACCGTAGTTTACGGTTGCGTCGCCTGTGTATACTTTGCGGGTTGCACGTGCTTCTTTGTCTGTTACACCGAAGTAGTAGTCAACGTAATCTTTGCTTTGGTAAGACACGCTCGCAAATGGTACGAAATCAGCATTACCGATATTCATGATATGGAAGTAAGTGGTACCACCTTGGAAGCCTTTGTAAGCGCCTGATACATCATGTTGTAGGTAAGTTGAAACTACGTTGTTTGGATCAAGTCTGAAATCTGCGTTCAAACCTAGATCGATCGCGATATCACGTCGTTTCGTACCTTTTAGGCTCTTCGCTACATCGCTATCACGAGGTACACCGCTACCTACCACGTAAGCACTCATGTTAAGTAGTTCATCGTTGTCACCTAGGAAACGGTAGTTAATACCGCCTAAATCAGCGTTGAAGTCTTCACCATGGTAACCACCGTTTAGAACTGGCGCAGTGTTGTGTTTTTGGTCTTTGAAAAGATCGCTCGCTTGTACTACGCCAGCTTCGACCATCCAGCCACCTTCGTTGTTGTAGATGTTACCGTTACGAATGTAAGTATCACCCGCTGTTGCCGTGCCTGCAGCCGTCAACGTTAATAATGCAATAATTGTTTTGTTCATTGTTCTGTCCCAGTCATTTGGTTTTGAACGCTGTACAAAATAAAGTTGTAACCCTCTATCAGAAGAGCGTATGGAAGTGTAATGATGACTTTAAGAAATGTATGATTTCACCTAAAAAATGCTAAGACGTAGAACCATGCCCGCTATGAAGGCATGGTTGAGACGTTGGTATAGATGATCTCTATCGCCGTTGAGATGGTTTAACTGGGTTTGCGGTGAAGGTACTTCATGACTTTCCCTTGCTTCCACATCATAACGACTGTGATGGCGACAACGGGAACAAGTACAAATAACGTTAAAGTCATGAACATTTCATTTGCCTTCAGCGGTGAATAAAGCGCTGCACCCACCAACAGCGCACACAATATATGCATCCATCTTAAAGCCAATCTTACTAACTGTCCGCTCATTGCCTTTCTCCTTTGCTTTGTTTCAATACACGATACAGAGCAAAGTGATGACGGTTTTGGCTTTGAGATAAAACGCCTAATAGCGTTATAAGTGAACGTATAGGATGATGAATGGTTTTTATGCTGAGCAGATAACTTTCGGAATGTGTCTAAGGCCCAACATAGTGCATCCGTCTTCCAAGTAGCTATCGGTGACAACATCGAAGCCGAACTTTCCGTAGTAGTCTTTCAAGTGTGCTTGTGCGGATATAAAAATGCTGTCGTTCGGGTAGATCTTTCTTGTGGCATCGAAACTCACTTGCATCAATTGGTTGCCGATGCTTTTCCCTCTGTAATCTTCTGCGACGATAACGCGACCAATACACACGTCATTGGCATCAGAGTTCAGCAAGGGTAAAACGTCAACGGGGTATCCGAGTTTCGGAGGCATAATACGACTATAAGCCACCAGACGTTCGTTATCATATCCCATTACGTGGTAGGTGTCGGGATGGTTATCCTTACCATCCAAATCGCTGTATGGTGTGTTCATGTCTACGATGAAAATATTGACTCTTTGCTGCAAAAAATCGTAAAGCTCTTGAACAGACAGGTCTGCGAATTTCTTAATTCTCCACTCGAGCATCATGCTTCCCCTTGTATTATTTTGGGTACAACATAAAGCGTATTTGTACGGGATTCATTAACCTTTGTTAACCGCCAAGCTCCAGCTTAAATACAGATTTGCTGTATTGAACGGCTAAAAAGCAAAAGCCCCACTGACTTGGTTGTGGGGCTAATATTAGAAGGGATACGCTCCGATCTATCGGGGAGTCAAAACGAGAATTAACCCGCAGTCGGGCCAACCAAACGCATTTCCCAATCTTCGACTTCACCCGTTTCCAAGCGACGTTCGACAAGCTTGCCCCAAGATTCAACCAATGGAAGTTCCGCCAGTTGACTTAGCTCTGTTTTATCTAGGCAACCAGTAAATACTGCGCCCATGATGCGAGCCAATGACCAGTCTGGATAGGGTCTTTCGCACAGAATAATCTCGTCACCTGCGCCGATATCGCCTTCTTGCAACACTCGGAAGTACCAGCCTGTTCGAAGCGTGTCTTGTAGTCTTCTCGCCATGTCGTTTTGCTCGAAACGGACGTTGAGTTTCCAGCAAGGCATGCGACCTTGGGATACTTCCAATAAGGTTGTGCCGATGCGGATTTTATCTTTCAAGCAAATGGACGCTTCTGTTACGCCGCTTGAGCTTAAGTTCTCGCCGAATGCCCCAGCTGATTGGAAAATCGCTTTGTCGCCTAACTCTTGTTGCCAAACGGAATAGTGCTCACTTGGGTAAATATGAAGGGCTTTTTGAATCCCACCATGAAAGCGTGGATCGCCTTGTTCATCATTGGTAAAACCCAGTTCTGTTGCATGCTGACGCTGCGGCAGAACCTGTTTGTTAATCGCACTTTTCGCACCATGTGCAAAAGCAACGGTTTTACCTGCTAATACGCTGTTAACTACGCCTAACTTCTTCATATTCTTTCCTTATCGCCTGAAACTGATTTGCCAAACGGTATGAGACAAGGCCGCGTTAGCGCTCGCCCAATGATTTGAATACCGGAATCGCTGCCAGTACTTCAATGCGCTTTTCTGTGCTTTTTAAGTAGCGCGTTTCGCTATCTGAAACCAACACATGACGTTGATAACCTTCCGTTTTAGGGAACTTGGTTAACACGGTTTCAAGCGATGCTTCGCACTTGTATTGGTTGATGTTATCAATATCGACTTTGAATAAGAGTTGGTTTTCTTTGGATATTTCCACTTGATATCGCATACGTCGCACCTCACGGCTTCATTCACTTTGCCGAGCATGATAGCCTAGTGAACTTGTGTCAGAGTAGGGATGTAAGGACAGTTAATGATGTCAACCCGCCAAATCGATTCTCACTCCGGTGTTATGACCTCTAATGAGATGATGGCTGCTAATCCTCACTCACCAGCTTTGGTTAAGACCATCGACATGCCGAAAGGTTACATTGATGCGATGCACCAACACACGTGGCATCAAGTCATCTTCCCTATCAAAGGGTTATTACAAACCAAAACCGATCATTACCAGCACCTTGTGCCCCATACCTCTGCGCTGTTCGTACCTGCGGGTATTCAACATGAATCCATCGCGCTAAGCCATACGACATTTGTCGGTATCTATCTAAACCCTAAGTTCGGTACTGAGTACGAGCATCAAGTTAGAACAATCACACTCACGCCGTTCTTAAACGAGCTGTTACAGGAAATACGCCGCCAATGCGAAGGGTTCGTCAGTGATGAGGAAGTATCGCGCTTGCTTGGCGTACTCCACGATCAAATCATGAAAGACAACGTGCAGACCTTTCAGTTATTGCTGCCAGAAGACCGACGATTAAAGCTGATATTTGAAGCGTTGACCGACACGCCAGCATTGGATTGGTCACTCAAACAGTGGGGAGAGACAGTAGGTGCATCCGAACGAACTTTGTCGCGCTTGTTCTCCAAAGAGTTCAACACCTCTTTTAAACTTTGGCGGCAACAAATTCGGCTGATTTATTCGCTCTCTTTGCTTGACGAAGAGCTTTCTATCCAAAGCATTGCCGATCAAGTGGGGTATCAAAATGACTCTTCCTACATCAAAGCGTTTAAAGCCTATTTTGATGTCACCCCACAGCAGTTTCGAATGAATAGCCGATAAGTTCTGTTTTCAAAGCTGAAGCTGTATTGCAGATTGTTCTTTCCCTCAAAAATTCGAATGCCGAGCGATAAGCTTCACCCCTAGTAAGCCCAATCTAACTGAGTTATTTAACATTTCATTTAAATCATTTGCTGTATTTAAATTCATGTCGCGAATGACAAAGCAATACATAATCTGAAATTAAACTTGTTGCACATTATTTAAGATGCTTTCGCCTAAAAAATTATACTTATTATGGGCTTAAAGTAGAGTAAAGACGTTAATGTGAGCTCGTGATAACAATGGAGTCGATGAGCAGCAGTGACGGATAATAACAATGTAACAGAGGGTTATAACGTGAGAAATATCGCTTGGACTGCGAGTAATGTTAATAAGTTGTTGGCGACCTTGGCTGTTTTAGCCTGTTGTCTGGATGTGGTGGTGGTGGTGG
>NZ_JAHGAH010000459.1:0-1697 GCF_030248475.1 Vibrio sp. D173a | reverse complement strand
GAAAGATGAGCAAGCAACGATTCAACTGGGGACGGAGCTTTCAAATCTATGCTCACAGCAAACCACTATCTATTTGCATGGCGATCTTGGCGCAGGTAAAACGACTTTCAGTCGTGGCTTTGTAAAAGCGCTTGGCCATCAAGGAAATGTAAAGAGCCCAACGTATACTCTAGTTGAACCATATCAATTGGCAGATTGGCAGGTATACCACTTTGACCTTTACCGTTTAGCCGATCCAGAAGAGCTAGAGTTCATGGGCATCCGTGACTACTTTACTCCTGATGCTATCTGTTTGGTTGAGTGGCCAGAAAAGGGTGAAGGTTTGCTACCTGAAGCGGATCTCGATATCGATATCCGTTACCAAGATGATCATCGTGTCGTCTCTTTAACCGCTAACAGTGAATATGGACAACGCTTACTTAGTCAGTTGGAGTTATGTTGATTTCTAAACGCCTTCTTTCCACAGTGGCCATGATGGCCGCTGTTTTCTCATTGCTATTTTCTTCCATTGCTGCTGCTAACTCTTTAAAAGGGTTGCGTGTGTGGCCTTCCCCTGAAGAAACGCGAGTTGTTATTGATCTAAAGTCCGAAGCGGATTTTAGTTATTTCACATTGAGCAGCCCTAGCCGTTTGGTGGTGGATCTTAAACGCACCAATCTGGCGACTAAGTTGCCAGTCAACGTGAGCGATAGTCCGGTTCTGAAAAAGATCCGTAAGAGTTCACCACCAGAAAAAACAACCTATCGTTTAGTGTTTGAGCTGAAGAAATCCACCAAAGCGGAAATCTTCAAACTAAGCCCTACGCCGGGTGGACAATATGGTCACCGTTTGGTGATCGATCTTCCGCATGGCGATGCCAAAAAGTCATCGACCAGTTCCAGCTCTTCAAGCAGTTCAACGGTCAGTAAGAGCATTGATCAAGTTCAGCGCAATCAAGACATCTTGATCGTGATTGATCCTGGACACGGTGGTGAAGACCCGGGTTCTATCGGACCGTCTGGTAAATATGAAAAGAACACGGTTTTAAGTATCTCGCGCAAAGTCGCTGCCAAGCTAGATGCTGTACCGGGCGTTAAAACTCGAATGACACGAAATGGCGATTACTTCGTTAACTTGAACCGCCGAGTGGCTATTGCTCGTGAAAACGAAGCGCACCTGTTGATCTCTATTCACGCGGATGCCTTTACCACACCTCAGCCTCGTGGGGGCTCGGTGTTTGTATTGAACACGCGTCGTGCCAATACCGAGATTTCTCGTTGGATTGAGAACCCCGAGCGGCAATCGGAATTGTTGGGCGGAGGCGGTCATGTCTTTACCAGCAATATTGATGATAAGAACGTTAACCAAACCTTGCTTGATCTGCAGTTTAGCCATTCTCAAAAAGCGGGCTACAAACTGGCGACAGAGATCCTGTCAGAAATGGGTAAGGTCTCTAAGCTGCATAACAAAAAGCCGATTAACACCAGCTTAGCGGTATTGCGCTCGCCTCAGATTCCATCTGTACTGGTTGAAACGGGATTCATTTCGAACCCAACGGAAGAGAAACTGCTGTTCCAACGCTCTCACCAAGATAAGTTGGCAACAGCGATCACGACGGCGGTGGTGAAATATCTGAAAGCCAACCCACCTGAAGGAAAGGTGCTATCGAACACAGCAAGGCCGACGCCCGCTCCTGTAGCTTCGGTTACGACGCATAA
>NZ_JAHGAH010000458.1:0-1274 GCF_030248475.1 Vibrio sp. D173a | reverse complement strand
TTAAGTGATAGGAGTTAACCGCAGAGGGTGGCTTGGTTTCAAAGGTCTATCTTGAGGGAGAGATAGAATACTTATTGCTCAACTTTCACTGGCTGTGCTTTAAGTTTTTGAAAGAGTTTTACAAACAATGGGCTGCCAAGTACCAATACTGCAAGCACTGTGAATGTCAGTGTGATTGGGCGTTCCCATAAGAAGCTCAGTTCATCGTCGGAGATCATCAATGCACGACGCAGGTTCTCTTCCATTAATCCACCAAGGATAAAGCCAAGCAACAGCGGTGCGAGTGGGAAGTTTGCCAGCCTTAGTGCGATAGCAGCCATTGCTACAAGTAGCATCACAAACACGTCCATGGTGTTGAAAGAAACCAGATACACACCCGTAATGGAGAAGAACAGAATCATCGGCAACAACACGGTTCTTGGTACTGCCAACAGCTTTGAGATGTATGGGATCAGCGGTAGGTTAAGAATCACCAACACAATGTTGCCGAAGTACATGGAGATAATTACCGACCAGAACACATCTGGATGTTCAACAAACAGACGAGGACCCGGTTGAATACCGTATGCGATTAACGCTCCTAACATGATTGCGGTTGTACCAGAGCCCGGAATACCAAGGGTCAAAAGAGGAACGAAAGAACCACTTGATGCCGCGTTGTTCGCTGACTCCGGAGCGACCAAACCTCGGATGCTGCCTTTACCAAACTGTTCTTTTTTATCCTTTGGAGCTAGGTTACGTTCCATGCCGTAACTTAAGAAGGCGGCGATGGTTGCACCTGCACCCGGAAGAACACCAGTAAAGAAGCCAAGGATTGAAGAGCGAATAGAAACTGGCGCCACTTCTTTGATTTCTTCCTTGGTGACTTTCATCGAGCCAATGTTGCTCAGCTTATCTTGTTCTTCATCACGCGTGTCCTCGGAAGGCTTCAAAATGCCCATCAAAGTTTCACCAAGCGCAAAGGTTGCCATCGCCAACAATAGGAAGCTGAAACCATCCATCAAATCCGTTAGGCCAAAGGTGAAGCGTTCAACACCGACGCCTTTATCAATACCGACGGTAGATAGCATCAAACCAAGGATAGTCATCATCCATGCTTTTATTACTTGTCCTTTGCCAGCGAATGCAGCCACTGCGGATAAGCCAAGAAGCATTAGCGCAAAGTAGTCAGAAGATTGGAAGCTTAACGAGACGTTAGCCAAGGCTGGTGCCGCTACAAGCAGCATAATTGCTGAAAGCGTGCCACCAGTGAAAGAAGAGTAAGCCGCCAGTGC
>NZ_JAHGAH010000457.1:0-557 GCF_030248475.1 Vibrio sp. D173a | reverse complement strand
ACCTGCAGGCAATAGTCATAAAGACTAATCAAGTTAGAAAAGTATGGTGCGGAAGGAGAGACTTGAACTCTCACACCTTGCGGCGCCAGAACCTAAATCTGGTGCGTCTACCAATTCCGCCACTTCCGCAACTTTTCTGTCGTCATAAAGGTAATTGGTAAAAACCTAAATAACGAAATAAATGGTGGCTACGACGGGATTCGAACCTGTGACCCCATCATTATGAGTGATGTGCTCTAACCAGCTGAGCTACGTAGCCAACACTATATTTTTTAAATCAAGATGGTGCGGAAGGAGAGACTTGAACTCTCACACCTTGCGGCGCCAGAACCTAAATCTGGTGCGTCTACCAATTCCGCCACTTCCGCAACTTGATCTGTAGTTATTGATGTAATTAGTAAAACATCAATAGCATTCCTATGTTTCAAGGAAGAATAATGGCAGGTCTACCTGGATTCGAACCAGGGAATGGCGGCATCAAAAGCCGCTGCCTTACCGCTTGGCGATAGACCTACAGCGCTCTAATAAAAGAGACTTTAATAATGGTGCGGAAGGAG
>NZ_JAHGAH010000456.1:0-644 GCF_030248475.1 Vibrio sp. D173a | reverse complement strand
CTGAGTCTAGACTCAGGTTTTTTTATACCTACAGAGTCACTGCGTTTTCATATTGTGTATACAGACCAACCAGTTTGCAATCGATTACACAGCATCGGAAGAATGCCGTGCGTACGACTTCACATAATTAGTGTAGGGTTATTTGAAAGAATAAATGGCGTAACAAAAAGGGAGGAGGCTAAAACTCTCGGCTTGAAGGCGCACAGCCTACATATTGAAGCAGTGTGTATAAACTCTCTTGTTGTAATGCGACGCGTCGGAAAAGATCGGCAAATGTGGTATCACCACCAAAACAGGTTTGAATGTAGTGGTTAATTTCCTCTTCGTTATAACCTTCTACATACATGGTGCGCACCCATTGATATTCGACCGCTTTCAAATTGGTCAATGTATTTTCACTTAACGTGGTCTCTTTTAATCTCAAGATCCAAACTCTATCCAACACGAAAATTGTGCGTGGATTTAATCAAACCAAAGTGAAAGATTTATGACAATTTGAACCTAGTGTGAAGTGAATGACAGAACCATGACATTACTTCACACATAAGGTAAGCAAACGATTACTCGATAATCAGTTTGGGGCCTTGGGGAGGGGCAGGTTATTTGAACTATTTGAGATATTTGACGTGCGCTTCCATCTCTTC
>NZ_JAHGAH010000455.1:0-805 GCF_030248475.1 Vibrio sp. D173a | reverse complement strand
CTTGTGGCTCTGCTCAGTCGCTTGCTCTTTCATATAAGCTTGTGTTGCCATAACGCCATCCATGCATTGTTATTCCATAAGTGTGAATAAAGCATACTGATGTATTTATGGTTAATAAATGAATATAATTAAATACAAACATAACAAAAAACAAATGTGAATGAGAAGATGAACCCAAACAATAGGTTAGATAAAAGAGACATCCGAAGATTGGAGTTATTTTGTGAGATCGTCGAGCAGGGTGGTATCAATCAGGCAGTCGCCAGTACAGGGATCAGCCAACCTGTGCTCAGTAATCAACTTATTGCGTTGGAAAAAAGCTTAGAATTAACATTATGCCAACGTGGTCGAAAAGGATTTCAGCTTACCCATGAGGGTGAGCAAGTCTATAAATATGCAAATCAACTCAAATCAACACTGACAGACTTTGCCTATAAGCTTCGCGGCGTACAAACCGAGCTATCAGGGCATGTTCGCATTGGGTGTCTCGATAATACAGTTACCCTGCCCAACAACCCTCTGCCTAAAGCCATCGAGTCATTTTATCAATTGAGTGATAGTGTGGAAGTGAGCGTCGATGTCGGCGACTTTACTCAACTCAATGAGAAATTGGCTAAGAACCATATTGATATGATGATCGTGGTGTTGGGGTCACATCAAAAGTCAGCCTTTCAACATAAATACCCACTGTTTGATGAAGACAGCTACCTCTACGCAAGACGCGACTTAGCAGAACAGATCATGGACAGAGATTTCTCACTCGACGGCTGTCGAATCAACATGGGCGGCTATGCCAAAGACGATA
>NZ_JAHGAH010000454.1:0-1140 GCF_030248475.1 Vibrio sp. D173a | reverse complement strand
CTCAGTAATTTCTTCGCGCTTTTTGAACAACCATTCAATGTCTAAGTCGTCAGCCTTTAAATTGTCCTCCAACTCTTTCATGGTTTGCCGTAAAACGTCTAGAACGCAAAGGCTCAACAGTACTACTACATGCTGAAAACGAAGAATTTTCTCCAATCCAAGTGGATCTAGAGACCCAGCACTTAGCCATTGAAGGTTTAGCGGTTGGTATCATTCGCAACACAGATTGGATGTAATATCACACAATGAGTTATTGATATTTATTCTCAATAACTTGTCATTGTAATTGATATTCATTATCATCTTCCTTGTCGAGCTACAAGGAAGATGAACATGTCGAATCAAAACAAACCTCAGTCAACACTGCTTTCCTCAAAGCGCAGCGCTGCCCGTAAGCCGATGGCGCAGCAAGACATGGCTCATTCTGAATTTCATGTTCCTAGCAACCTTATCCAGCCTCTTTGGTTTCGCAGTCGAGAAAGCCTCGCTGACGATGGCCTCGTTTACGATCCAATTGCAGCGCAAGCGTGTACCCGCTGTCGTCTTGCACCGGAGTGTTTAACGGGAGAGCTCGACCAGCAACAGCTTCTGTACGCGACACTGACTCAGCTTTGTGACAACCAGATCCAACAGTATCTATCTCATAACCCTGAGGCGTGGATCATTAACGTTGGGGCAGGGCTTGATACACGTTTCTACCGTTTAGATAACGGCCGTTGTCACTGGGTAGAGTTGGATGTCACTGAAAACTTGGTGTGGCGTCAGCGTTTATTCCATAAAAATGAACGTTATCGCTTAGAGTGTGGCTCAGTGAGTGATCTGACTTGGCTTGATGAACTGAATATCCCAGAGCAGGCGCCAGTGCTGATTGTTTGTGAACATGCACTGCTCGATTGCGATGAACAAACCACTGCGCACTTTATTCAAGCGCTAAGCCGTCAATTTACTCATGCACATGCCTGCTTAGTTCTTGCGGGGGATAAGACCTCAAGCAAGCTTGGTCAAAAGCTGGGTTCTGGCGAATACGCGCACGGCTTGGCTTCCCCTGTTGATAGCGTGTTGAATTGGCTACCGTGGGCGCAATGGGTTAAAGCCTTCTCTCCCTTAGATCAGCAGTGCAACCGCTGGAAGCTCTGGCAG
>NZ_JAHGAH010000453.1:0-885 GCF_030248475.1 Vibrio sp. D173a | reverse complement strand
GAAAACGACAAGAAATACTCTCTATCCGACCCGAGACTATACCCAACAGCAGCTATTGTACATGCGCCATTTACGGCAAAGCTACCGGTCTCAATTACCGTAAGCACTGGGCTTGATGCTCTCTCTCACGCACTTGAAAGCTTATGGAATAAAAACCGGAATCCGATCAGTGCGGTTTTTGCTGTCACAGCATCAAAAGCGATCATCACTATATTGCCGAAACTGGTAAAACAACCCACAAACTTAACACTTAGAACCAAAATGCAAGAAGCAGCTTTGATGGCAGGCCTCGCTTTCTCGAATACAAAAACCTCTATTGCCCACAACATGTCCTACGCGGTCACACTAGAAAAAGGCACAGCACATTGCATTGCATGCAGCTTTACGCTACCCGCAATCATTCGCTCTATTGACACCGACGACCAAGAGCTCATCAACTATTTAGAAACTATTTTTGACTCAAGCATTGGGCAAGCTGCCAAAAAAATGGAGCGATTTCTTAACGAGCTCAATATTAAAACAGATCCAATCAGTTACGGATATTCAAAAGAACAATGGAATAGCTTAGTAGAGCAAGCATCACAAGGCCAAAGGGGGAGAAATTTCTCAGGAAATATTAATCAACTTATTGCGAATTTTAATTAAATTGGATTTATGAAATGAAAACAGTAGAAGCAGTTATATTTGACTGGGCAGGAACCACGGTTGATTTTGGTTCTTTTGCTCCCACCACAATTTTTGTTGAAGCATTTAAAGAAGCCTTCAATTTCGAAATAACTCTAGGCGAAGCTCGTGGCCCAATGGGAATGGGGAAATGGGATCACATTCGTACGTTGGGCAACGATGAAGCAATCTCGGCACGTTGGATTCAACATTTCGGTGCAC
>NZ_JAHGAH010000452.1:0-950 GCF_030248475.1 Vibrio sp. D173a | reverse complement strand
TCACCAGGTGTAGGTTCTGGTGCAGCACCTTCTTCAATTTCAGGTAGGTTAAGAGTGACAGTTTCCCACTCGCCTTCACCGTGGAACTCATCAGTAGCATCGATACTTAAAGTGCCTTTGTTTGCTACTTTTGTTGGAGTACCTGATAGGGTGATTGTTGTGAAGTCGTCAGAGTATGTTGCTTCAATGCCGTTTTCTAGGTATGCGGTAGATAGACGAGGTTTTGTACCAAACTGGATCTCATCACCTTCTACATCTTTGAATAGGTTACTGATATTCAGAGTCATGTTAGAAATTGGTGTACCAACTTGGAAAGACCAGTCGCTATCTATTTCATTTTGTAGAGCCGTGTCAGCACCAGGAGTTACTGTTGGCAGTGAATTTTTAGAAGCTACCGTTAGAGTAAAGATTGCGCTTGTCGGATTCTGTGAGACGTCACCCTCTGAGTTAGTATCAAATGCTTGAAGCTCAATAGTGAAGCTACCACTCTTCAAAACTTCAACACCTTCAGAGTAGATCATTAGGCCGGTGCTACTTAGTTGTACTGAAATACCAGCTTCTTTTAGTGCAGCATTTTCTACTATAGTTACATCTACATTAGTGCCTTCGGCTAAGTCAGCATCTGAAAAAAGTAGGTTACCTTCAGTATCTGAAAGAGAAATAAATTCTTCAGTCAGAGGGTCGCCCACTTGAAGAGCTAACTCATCAATTTCTGTTTGTACAGTGCTATAAATAGATGTATTTACAACTAGCTTTTCATTGGTAACTACAACAGGATCAAGAGTTTCATCGGTCCCGTTATCAATAATTACAGGTTTAACATTATTGTCTTCAAGGTCTGCTTGGTCCATACCATCGACAACCTCATCAGCTTTGTTTGCAAACTGATTCGCTTTGTCTTCATAAGTCGTAGGGTTTGCAGCTTTAGATTCTGTCAGAATTTGAGCGGT
>NZ_JAHGAH010000451.1:0-1429 GCF_030248475.1 Vibrio sp. D173a | reverse complement strand
CAACTTTCTCTAAGCCTTCTTGGTTCTGCGAGTTTCAGCCTCGACCTTCATCAAGGCGGTGGTGATTAACCCTACAGTTGCTTGGTATTTGTAGATGTTTTATTAAGGTATAGTTGCAAAATTGTGTGGCTATGCCTTTTTTGTTAAGTGTCATTTAGCAAAATCTATCTGGGTCTAGCGTTAATTTTGTAAGAAAGAAATAATCATGGCAGATAATCAAGATTTTAAAGACCCGTTTAATGTATTCTATTTTTTAGGATTTCTATTAGCGTTTGTAGCGATTCCGCTACTACCAGCAACCTTAACGCTTTACCGTGTTTTCAATGGTTACGCGACATTCTAAAGACTGTAGGAGGTCACAATTAGCATCAAAGTTCTTAGCCTGAACCTCGCTGGTGGCCTCTGTCTCATCCTCGCTTTTCTAGGCATCGTTTTACCTCTACTCCCAACAACACCGTTTCTGTTACTAGCCAGTGCGTGTTTTATGCGTAGTAGCCCGCGTTTGCATCGTTGGATGCATCAACACCCAACACTTGGCCCGTTGTTAACCAACTGGTATGAACATGGCGCAGTGACCAAGCGCGTTAAAAGCCGGGGTGTATTGTTTATTCTTCTTAGCTTTTCGCTCTCTATCTACTTTTCGCCAATCATTTGGGTAAAAGTGTTCTTAATTGTCGTACTTGCTATTCTTCTCACATGGTTTATTCGCCTTCCTACCCATGAGTTAGTTGCTGACAGCAAAGAAAATCACTAACATTAAGCCAGTGTGCCTGCTTGTTATAGCGGGCGTTTATTTTTTCAGCATCAGGGTTATGACTCTGATTGCAATGAAAGCCAACCGAGCCTTTCTCAAGCAGAATTACTAACAACGATAGCGTTGATTGATGTTGGGAAAGCGGCCTAATGAAGTGCATCACTATTATGAACACAGAAAAAATCGCTCTGATCAACGCAAGCATCAAAAGCATTCCTGACTACCCAAAAGCGGGCATTCTATTTCGTGACGTAACCAGCCTAATGGAAGATCCTGCAGCGTACAAAGCGACAATCGAACTACTGGCTGAAACATACAAAGATATGGGTTTCACTAAGATTGTTGGTACAGAAGCGCGCGGTTTCCTATTTGGTGCGCCACTTGCGCTTGAGTTAGGTGTTGGTTTTGTTCCTGTTCGTAAGCCAGGTAAATTGCCACGCGAAACTGTGGCACAATCGTATGAACTTGAGTACGGTACAGATACACTTGAGATCCACACAGATGCGATCTCAGAAGGCGATAAAGTGCTAATGGTCGACGACCTATTGGCAACGGGTGGTACTATTGAAGCAACAACTAAACTGATTCGTCAGCTTGGTGGTGTTGTAGACCACGCAGCCTTTGTTTTTAATCTTCAAGAAATTGGCGGTGACAAGCGCTTAGAAGGTCCAGGCC
>NZ_JAHGAH010000450.1:0-1011 GCF_030248475.1 Vibrio sp. D173a | reverse complement strand
TTGTGATCAAGAGACAGCCTTCACTGGAGGCTTTTTTATGCGCGTAACTTCACATCTTATTGAACCTACACTAGAACTTGAAAGCGTAATCATTAGTATCTGGCCTCCGCATTTTCCCGACTTACCTATAGTTGGAGTGCGTCGCTCTTTGTCAATTTGGTACGGTCACCTAGGAGGATTTAATGAGAAGGATCAATGTAGTAGGCAGCAGTGGAAGCGGTAAATCAACGTTTTCAAAGCAGCTCGCAATGAAATTAGGTGTCACGTACATAGAAATGGACAGGTTGTTCTGGCTTCCCGATTGGAAAGAACTCGATGATGAGACGTTCTTCGATAAAGTCGTGGACGTAACTCAACAAGACGCTTGGGTACTCGACGGGAACTACAGCAGAACACAACCGTACAAATGGCAAAGGGTCGATACTATCATCTGGCTCGATTATTCACGTTTTATCACCACTTATCGCTCCGCAACTCGTGCTATCAAAAGGGCATGGACTCAAGAAGAGTTCTGGGAAGGAACTGGAAATAGAGAAAGTTTTAGAAAAGCGTTTTTGAGTAAGGATTCGATTATTTGGTGGTCGGTTAAGAATTACCGAAAGAATCGGAAGCGCTATTTAAAACTGAAGGAGGACTTAAAAGGTTCGCCTATCGAGTTCATCCACATCACTTCGCCCAAAATGGCAGAAGATTTTTTGCTGTCTCAAGATTTTATAAATAAATAGCTAACTTATTTAAGTGACTTTTCGGTCACAGATCGCAGCTGTGCGAATTCTGACATTCCGACTCCTTAAGATGATGAATACTAACGAAGTTCCCGTCGTATTCATTGTGGAGGTATTATAATCGGTTAAGAGGAAATGGCGATATCCGGCTACCTAGGTTGGTTACTCGCTGTTTTGTTGGTTTATCCCTTTGCCTATGTTGGTATTCATATCGGTGTATTCGATATAAAAGTCCGTACCAAGGTCAGCCGTTCTTTCAATCGTATAGTATTATACCCGTGATCAT
>NZ_JAHGAH010000045.1:0-35799 GCF_030248475.1 Vibrio sp. D173a | reverse complement strand
CTCTTGATCACTAGACTTGTGATCAAGAGACAGCCGTTAAAGCAGGCAATACTATAGAACGCATCAACGCATTTGGCGCGGTAACGGTAAGAGTTCCCATTGGGACTTGCTTTAACTCTGCCGCTTCTAACCACGCCTCTTCCGCCTGTTTTGTCATCTGCGCACATTGTTTATAAAAGCGTTCGCCCGCAGAGGTCAACGTTTGTCTCCTCGTCGTACGCTTGAGTAAACACGTATCTAGCTCTTGCTCGAGCTGCTTAAGAGCAGAGCTGAGCACCGACTTGGAGAGTTCCAACTTCTCTGCTGCTTTCGAGATTGAGCCACACTCCACAATATGAACGAACAGAGACATTAACCGCAGCTTATTCATCGCCTTCCTTATCGTTCTATTTAACAGAACACTTATTTCTTATTTGTTTGTTTTTCAGTTTTAATTCTAACCCTATGATTGCCACATAAACAAACACCAATCACAGGAAATTCAGAATGACTCAATCAGCTTTAGAACGTGGTAAAACCGCTAGCGCAGCTTGGAAAACAGCTTTTAACAATCAAGATGCAGCAGGTTGTGCAGCGCAGTACACTGAAGATTGCATCATGGTAGCGAAACCATTTGGCACATTTGAAGGACGCGAAGCGATCCAAGGTTTTTGGCAACACATCATGGACCAAGGTTTTAACAGTGTCGATTACACCAACACTAAGTGGGAAAAAGACAGCGAAAATGGCTACATTCTTACGTCAGATTGGACGATGAACAAAGCGTTCGGCCTGGTACACAAAGAACTGTGGGAAGTTCAAGAAGATGGCCAGTCTCGTCTTACTTACGATGAATTTGAAGTGCTTGGCGAGCGATAAGCATTAAGCGATAGCAATAAAAAATCCCCAAGTCAGACTTGGGGATTTTTTTAAGCGAGCTTACTTATTCAGTTTTACTTCGATTAAGCAAAGATAAAGGTGTACAGGTAACCGGCACCCATTGCCATGCTTAGGATGACAAATAGGAAGGCTGCAATCATTTGGTTCTTAAAGATTGATTTCAATAAAATCACTTCTGTAAGACTTGCGCCTGCGCTACCAATGATAAGTGCCATTACAGAACCCAGTGCCATACCTTTTTGTACTAGCGCCGCACTTAGTGGAATAACTGCCTCTGCACGGATGTACAATGGAATACCAATAATTGCTGCTACTGGAATCGCGTACCACTTCGCTTCACCTGCGTACTCCGCAATAAGATCCGTTGGGATGAAGCCGTAGATGAATGAACCAATCGCAATACCCATCATTAGGTAAGGGAACACTTGTTTAAAGTCTTTCCAAGTTGAGTGCCAAATACGTACCCAGCGGCTAGGCTCTTTTTCTTCCACGATGGTCGCTGTTGCACTACCGTCTGATGAGCAGCAAGACACTTCTACTTTAGGTTCTGCTTTTGGTGCGCTATCACCACAACAAGATGTTTTCGCTACCACAGGCGCTGGCTCACTACAGCATGATGTTTTTGCTGCAACAGGTGCAGGTTCGCCACAAGCGCTGGTACCACAGCTTGATGCAGGTTTCGCCTGTTCTTTTTTCTTGCTTGAATCACCGCAAGATGTACCACATGAAGAGGTGCCTGCTGCTTCGTACGCTTCTGGTTTTACGTAACGTTCGAAGCCTAGCTTTTCAAGAACATAGCCCGCAACCACAGACACTGTCATCGCGATAGCAAAGTAGAATACCGCTACCTTCCAACCAAAGGTCACTACAAACAAACCAATGATTACAGGGTTAAGCAGTGGACTAGCAAATAGGAACACCATCATAGGTCCAAAACCTGCTCTTGCACGCAATAAACCTTTCAAGAAAGGAATGGTCGAACATGAACAGAAAGGCGTAATCGAACCTAGTAGCGCAGCGATAAAGTAACCTTTACCCTTTTTCGAGCTCAGGATAGATTGGATTTTTTCTGGCGTTAGAAAATCTTGCAACACACCAACGATGTAGCTAATCGCTAGGAATAGGATGATAAGTTCGGTTGCTAGAAACGCAAACATATCAAGCGCTTCCTTAGCCATGGTCATGATTTCTGGATTCATATTGATTCTCCTACTGATGTCACATCAGTAACTGTAAATTTCCTAATGAAGCTGAACTCTTCATTTCTATTTTTCTCGAATTATAGAATTAAAAATCGATGCGTCAACCATTATATTTCGATAAATATCGAAATATAATTTAAAGTCTTAATAATCAATCAATTAACTATGGAATTTCTTGTTTGCTATTCACCCACACTTTCACTATCATCGAAATGTATTTATCGTCTGTCATTCCAAGAGGTCAATATGGAACTCGAAGCTGTAGCAAAAGCGCTCAAAGAGCTAGGACACCCTACCCGTTTATGTATCTATAAAGAGGTGGTCAAAGCAGGCTATGAAGGAATCGCGGTTGGTGGCGTACAAGATAAACTTGGTATTCCAGCCTCTACCCTTTCTCATCACATTTCGAGCCTAGCCTCAGCCGGCTTAATCAGTCAGCGTCGTGAAGGTCGTACTTTATATTGTGTTGCCGAGTATGAATGCTTAGATACGGTTATTGGTTTCTTGCGTGACGAGTGTTGCATCAATGAAAACTGCTAACCTCGAATCAATTTGGAGCGAATACGAACACGCTATTCATGCGTTCTTGCGCTCTAAAGTCAGCAATGAAGATGATGTAGACGACTTAAAGCAAGAGATTTTACTTAAAACTTATCAAAACCTTGCGGATATTCGTGATGTATCTAGCGTCAAATCTTGGCTCTTCCAAATCGCTAATAACGCCATCATCGATTTCTACCGTAAACGTGCTCGAAATCAGCGTGACAATGACCTGGTTGCTGACGATCTTTGGTTTGAAGAACAAGAATCAAACCTGAAACAAGAACTGTCAAAGTGCATTGCGCCGTTTGTGCAAGCATTACCAGATGAGCAATCGCAACTGCTCTCTTCTATAGAGCTTGAAGGCATGAGCCAGAAGAAGTTGGCAGAAGAGCAAGGCATCAGCTACTCAACCCTCAAATCGCGCGTACAGAGAGGACGTGTCGAATTGAAAAAGCTATTTGAAGAATGTTGCAGTTTCTCGTTCGACAAACAAGGTCGTATGACAGATTGCAACCAAAACGGTGCTTCTTGCGATAAATGTTGATCCCTCGCTGAATGCCCACCTCACAATGAATACCGATAGCTTGGCGGCTCGTCATTGAGTCGCCTATCCATGAACTCAATCACAGCTTTATCTCTTCGTCAGCTCTCTCATTTGCTATCTTGCTGAATAATAAGCTTTACTTCTTCTGCTTCAAGGAAGAAGGAAACTTATATTTATGATCTCACTAAGAGAACTCACCAAAGAAAACTATCTAGATTGTATTCGTCTCAATCTTCACCCAGAACAAGAAGAAAACCTTGCCTCCAACGCGATTACGATTGCTCAATCACGCTTTGAAACCGATTACCGATTGAAAGTGATTTATGAGAAAGAGACGGTGATAGGTTTACTTGCGTTTTGCCATGAAGACGAGCCGCTTGATTACTCCATTTACTGGCTGTTCCGCTTTATGATCGACAAAGATCACCAGAACAAAGGGTATGGAAAGCAAGTACTTAGCTTGCTCGTTGAAGAAGTGAAACAACTCGGAGGGAAAACCTTATTCACGATGCATAAACCCTCCAATCAGCAGGCAGGTAAGCTTTATCGTGCGTTCGGATTTCAAGAGGATGGTATCCTCGATGATGGTGACATATCACTACGATTAGAGCTTTCTTAATCCAGTGCAAATCCAAAGCGGGAAGTTTTGGCTTTTACACCTGTTTATCAAACCATTCGGTCACCAACGTCACCAGCTTTTGATGTACAGGGCTTAACGTATTGCCTCGCTTTAATAATACATAACCTGCACGACCTTCGTTCGCCATAAAGTCTATGTTTAACGGGACAAATTCGCTCTTTTCATCATGAGCTTGCACTAAATGATGAGGAAGCAAGGCAAAGCCATCATTTTTCAATAGTCGCATCAACACATCAATGTTGCTGATTCGGGAGATATTTGGTGACATCACCTGTTGATTACCAAGTGTACTGGTACTGAAATTCTCTGCAATGTATTGATGATGTGACGCGAGATCCTGCAGAGTCACCACAGGTTTCTGCGCTATCGGACTTTTCAGATGCGCATAGAAAGTAAACTTCGGATAACCCAAGTTAATAAACGACATCCCTTCGGTTGGGAACGCTTTGCCGCTGTTAAGTACCACCGCGAAATCCGCTTGTTTCGCCATAAGCATATCTAACGCTTCATCTCGGCTACGATGTAACCAATGAATCGCTGTACTCTTGTATTGCTTGCGCAAAGACAGATCGATGTCCGCTATGGCATCACACGGTACCGACATGTCGTGGCAAATCGTTATCTCCGGAACATCCCCTTGAGAGTAGCTATCACAAGAAAGCTCTAAAGACTGCATTTGATAAAGAATGTGTTTGGCTTGGGTCAGTAACGTAGCTCCGACCTCCGTCAAGACTGGTGTCCTTCCTTTGCGTTCAAACAAGATCACATCCCAATCAATTTCTAGATCGCTGACTTGGTGGTGTAGCGTCGCTCTGTCTTTCCCAATTACCCTTGCGGCTTGGCTAAATGATCCATGCTCCGCGACAGCGACAAATGCAGTAAGTTGGTCAAAACTGGCTCTGGGCATTGGAAGCTCCTCTAACAATAAACCCGTTTATCTTAGCTCAACCGATATCCTTTTGTTGCAAAGTTTGCAACATAACTGAGATTACATGGTGAGAATTACACGTAATAATGACCTCGTATTGAAACGTTACGAGGGCAATTCAATGAAAGGTTTTAGCAAAAAAGTTCTTCTAGCAGCATCTGTTGTAATGGCAGTTGGCAGCATCTCTACCGCAGCAAATGCGTGTTCACGTTTGGTTTGGGAGACTCAAGACCACGGTGTATTTGTCTCTCGTACCATGGATTGGATGGAAGCCAATCAGCCAACCATTGATGTTCGTCACGCAGGCCAAACCTACCGCGGCTACGATAAAGATGATGCGCTTACGTGGACATCGAAATACGCTTCTATCGGTGTAAGTATTTACGGCGTGGGCATTATTGATGGCTTTAACGAGAAAGGCTTTGCGGCGAATGCCCTGTTCTTGGATGAAGAAAACCCAGGGGCACCACAAGCTGGCAAACAACAAATTGAAAACTCGCGTTTTGTCGCCTATTTGATTGATAGCTTTGCATCCGTTGATGAAGCATTGAAGAATCTAGCTTCAATCCAAATCCAACAGTTCAGCCACAATGGCATCGAAATGAAGGGACATTATTCATTAGAAGACGCAAGTGGTGACTCTGCTGTGTTGGAATACATCGACGGCGCATGGCAAGTTCATCATGGCAAACAATATGACGTGATGACTAACAGCCCAGAGTACGCGCAACACTTGAAAAACTGGCAAGAAGCGCAACCAAAAGCGAAGAGTGATGTGAATGGTGAGTTCCCGATCCCAGGTAACATTAATTCTGCTCAACGCTTTATCTGGAACAGCTACATGAAGGACCAACTTAAAGAGCCTAGCAGCTACACCAACGGCATTGCGAAACTGGATAGTGTGACCTATAAAATCCCATTGGATGCGGCAAACCGCCCAGTGAATGGCGAAATGCGTGGCTACGCAACCATCTATGGTTTGGTGTACAACCTAGACCAAAAAGTAATGAACGTGCGTTACCAGTATGACGACAGTTACACGCAGTACTCAGTGGACTTTAATAAGTTGAATGACGGCCATAACTACACCATCAAAGCCGATTTACCGGATCTGTTTGGTGACATTTCATCTCGCTTAGAAAAAGGCGATGGCGTAATGGGTCAACACTTAGTGAAATAACTCAGATTACGTAAAAAACAGAACTTGAAAGGTGTGTGGACAAAAGCACCATTCAAAAAAGCGCCGACATGTTCGGCGCTTTTCCTTTCTATTCGTTTTGTGCTTAATGACACTGGTCTCGATAATGCCCGGGAGATATTCCCTTCCAAGCGCTGTAAGCTCGAATAAATGAGTTCGCTTCTTGAAATCCCAGTAGGAAGGAGATTTCACCCAGTGACATTTGAGACTTCTCTAAATAGTGATCGGCAAGCTCCGCCCGTACCATTTGCAGCACGGATTGATAACTTTCAGCTTCTGCCGTGAGCTTACGTTGCAATGTA
The DNA here is from genome assembly GCF_030248475.1 of Vibrio sp. D173a. NCBI lineage: Bacteria > Pseudomonadati > Pseudomonadota > Gammaproteobacteria > Vibrionales > Vibrionaceae > Vibrio > Vibrio sp. D173a. The sequence goes on along the minus strand of NZ_JAHGAH010000045.1, from coordinate 29,563 downwards.
CGTTTACTCATTGCCAGTTTCTCTGCCACCATTTCAATAGCACTGTTCCCCGCGGGTAATGACTCGCTCAAGACTGCTCGAACACGTTCAACTGTTGAGGCGCTGGCGTCAAGATCTTTGAGTTTCTGGTTCAACCCTTGTTCGAAAAAGCCCCACATTTGCGCATTTAAAGTCATGAACGGATGCACTGTATCTTCCGCTTTAAAACGCACCTCTACGCCATCACCTTTGACCAACGGGCAACCAAAGTAAGCTAGGTATTTCTCAAGGTTGTTGGGAAGCTCAGGTAAAGTAACTTGTAGCGGTTGAATCCGCTTTCTCGTCGCTAAACGTGCTAACTGGGTAAAGAACACCACTTCTGTCAAAGCCAAAGATTTGGGTAGAGCTTGTCGTTGGCCATAGCAACTGATGCTGAGTTTTGTTTCTTTATCGGAAACGTCTAACGTCATTACCATAGGTCCAATCAACGGCTTATATTGCTGAATCCGTTTGAGTGCGGTGTTCAAGTTCGGACTGCAAATAGCGGCAAAAATTGGGGCATCAAACCCCTCAACCGACATATGTTCAGCAAGGAGCAACGGCATCTCGCGCTCTCCGGACGCTTGCTCAACTCCAACCCAAAGCTGAAAGTACTCATTTGGGCTAAGCGTTGCCTTTTCTCGATTGAACAGGTCGGCAGGTAACTTGGCGTATGCCAGCACCAGTTGCGGATCAATATCCATATCGTTAAGCAGCACTTTCCAACTCTGAGGCACAGTGAATTGACTCGCTCGCTTGATCATATTTGATTCCTAAGCACTTTTTTCCATGGTTTGACGCGATATTTTTAGCACCAATTTTCTTGGTAGGAAAGGCACAATCCATTCAAGCATGAACTTCAAACCACCTTCGTTGAAGGCCACCAACTTACCCTGTTCCATCGCATTGTAACCACACTCTGCAACCGAACGAGGAGACTTGGCATTTTTAAACACTTCCACACCTTGCAAATCCCCGGCAGCAACAAAACCTGTCGCTACTGCACCCGGACACAACGCTGTCGCCGTTACATTGGTGTCTCTAAGCTCTTCCGCTATCGCTTGGGTAAATGATGTCACATAAGCCTTGGTCGCGTAGTACACCGCTTGCAGTGGACCCGGCATAAACGACGCCGTTGATGACACATTTAAAATCTTACCACGATTGCGCGCCACCATGCCTTGCAGGAACAGGTGCGTCAGATTGGTCAACGTCACCATATTAAGTTGCATCATGGCTTGGTCTGCCACCAATTCGCGTTCATGGAATTTTCCGTGTCCACCAAAGCCTGCATTGTTAATCAGCACATCAATTTGCAAGCCTTGCGCTTCGGTTTGCTCAAACACACGTGCAGCAGAGTCAGCCTGAGTCAAATCCTCTGCAATCACAGCAACCTGAACCTTGTGTTTTTCGCGAAGCTCTGATGCCAGTGCCTCTAGCTTGTCTTTAGAGCGAGCAACAAGCACTAAGTCCCCACCCTTCTCGGCGTGAATACGCGCTAATTCTTCACCGATACCACCTGATGCGCCTGTAATTAATGCTTTATTTGTCATGTGCTTGTCCTCTTAGTATGAGCTAACGTCGTTGTTGGTATGGGTAAAGTTTATGCAATCCAATCGCGCCACACACTGGCAAAAGGTGACATCTTACTTGCCGATCGTGCCAGCCTGATTAAAGACCGTTGATTACATAAATTTATTACAATGAGAACAAATGATAATTTTTGGATAAAGATTGAACTAGCTAATATGCTTTGAACAGGATGAACACACAGAAGAGGCAAAGGTTATGTCTATCCCATATCCAAGAACGTTTTCTCACATTGGTATTTCCGTACCCGATTTAGAAGCAGCCGTAAAATTCTATACCAAAGTTCTGGGTTGGTATCTGATTATGGAGCCAACTGAAATCGTCGAAGACGACAGTGCGATCGGTGAAATGTGTACTGATGTCTTTGGCGCAGGCTGGGAGCGGTTTCGTATCGCTCACCTATCAACAGGGGATCGAATTGGTGTCGAACTGTTCCAATTCAAGAACCAAGAAAATCCAGAAGATAACTTTGAATACTGGAAAACCGGGATTTTCCATTTCTGCGTCCAAGATCCAGATGTCGAAGGTCTGGCTGAAAAGATCGTTGCGGCAGGTGGTAAGAAACGCATGAAAGAACCACGTTACTACTACCCAGGCGAAAAACCTTATCGCATGATCTACATGGAAGATCCGTTCGGCAACATCCTAGAAATCTACAGCCACAGCTACGAGTTAACTTACTCAGCAGGCGCATACCAATAAATCATAAACGCTATCCAACGGTGATTACGCCGTTGGATTTTTATTTTTCGGGCAAGTGCCCTTTGGGGAAAAGAATGAAAGCGATCACTTACCAAAAAGATCAAGATACCTTCACCTATACCGACATCGACACTCCAGCGCTTGCGAGTGGGTTAGATGTGTTAGTAAAAGTTCATGCCGTTGGGCTCAACCCTGTCGATGCGAAAGTGAATCTTTGGCACGAGATGGTCGATGGCATGGACGATACTTTCGTTGGTGGCCTCGATGTTTCGGGGGAAATCGTTGCCATCGGTGACAAGGTATCGGGTTGGCAGGTAGGTGATCGCGTTCTCTATCATGGCAACATGCGTCGAATGAGCGGTGGTTTCGCCGAATACGCAATTCAAGACTCACGTACGTTGATTGCCCACCCTGATGTCGCTCCTGAAGTCGCAGCCGCTTCACCTTGCGCGGGCTGGACGGCCTATCGAGCGCTTGTTGATAAACTGAACATTTCTACGCGTAAGAGCATTTTTATTGCTGGTGGTTCTGGTGGCGTGGGTAGTTTTGCCATTCAACTCGCTCGCTTCTTCGGTGTAGAAACCATCATCACTACAAGCTCTGGGGCAAACCACGAGTTTGTGCGTTCGTTGGGTGCAACACACGTCATTGACTACAAACAAGAGGATGTACGTGAGCAGATCATGGCTATCACTGAAGGCTTTGGCGTAGAGGTATCATTGGACTGCGTTGGCGGCGACAACGACATTCTGTGTGCTTCTGTGCTTGGTTTTGAAGGTGAAATGGTAGAGCTAGTAAGAACAACGCGTGCAACCGAATACCCAGGAGCCTTTTTGCAAGGGCTCACCTTCCACCAACTGAGCTTAGGCTCTGGTCATGTTCACGGTGAAAAAGGTTTTGCTTCTATCGTTAACGCTGGGGTGGAATTCTCCCACATGCTAGAACGTGGTGAAGTCATGGTGCCTAAATTGGAAGTCGTCGCATTAAAAGACGTCGCTCAAGCTCTAGTGTCTATTCGTCAGCAACGAACGGTCGGAAAGATCGTCGCTAAACTCGTCGACTAAATCCCAAGCGACAAAATAAGGAAAAAAGAAGCGCAAACTCCAAAGCTGTTTGCGCTTCTAAGGGGTATTACTTTTCTACAAGCAGCATTGCTGATTTCGCCGCCACTTTAATCTCTTCACCGCTAGGCACTTCTTCTCCGGTCATCATATCAACCAGAGCCTTGTTCACTGTCAGCTGCAGTGATTGCGCTCGCGCAGATTTGTTGAGTACCAAGATGCCCTTCTCGCCGCGCTGAAGTACCAACATGTCGTCGTTACCTTCTAGTACCGTCATTGGCTCGCCATGAACAAGATTATGGAATGCCACCATCTTTGCCATACGTGCGTCCTTCCACGCATTCTGCCATCTTGGTTTACCGTCCACGCCCTTGATACCACTGGTGTCCAAATCCGTGTAAATAAGCGGAACACCGCCATCGCGTCCCAGAATGTAGGCATACGCTAGCCATTCGTTCTCTTCATCCATGACTAAATCCAAGAACACATCATTGTTTGGAATATCATGAGTAATCGCGAAAGTAATAGCTCGACGGTTAGATAAAGCCTGACCAAAACAGTACGGGTCGATCAAAGACTTAAAACTGCCCTTCTTAGAGAACGCCTTAAAGATGGTAGAGAACAACGGAAAATCGTATGCACCTAAACGTGTTTCTTTCAAATACGGTTCTAGGAACAGCTCATATTCTTCTTCTGTCGCGCCACCATCTGTGATGATTTCACCAAAGATATGGACGTCTTGAGTGATGTCTTCGGTCCAAACCAATTTTAGATGTTCTAACGTCATGTGCTTTGCGGCATCAATACGGAAACCTTTCACGCCCAGAGCCTTAAGCGCTTTCAGGTAAGTACGTTGCTGCTCAACAACATGCTTGCATACACGTAAAGTCGGCAACCCAGGATCGGTTGGACCGCCTGAGATTCGACCATTTTGAACTTCCCACTTGTCTTTCCAATCTTTGATGCCAAAAGCTTCAACGAAGTCATTCTCATCAAACAGCGGTTCTGACAAGTCACCGAATAGAATCAGATCTTGATACTTGCTTGCATTTTGTTGGTAATCGTCCATCACGGCTTGGCGCGGATATTGTAAATCCGAGCGTAGATGGGCTTCGTTCGCCATGTGATTAAAGACGACATCGGCGTAAACCAATACACCTACACGGTCGAGTGCTTCAACCATGTTTTTAAAATCTGTGGTATTACCGAGCGCATTGTCGATAACACGATAATCTTGAGGTTGGTAACGCTGCCACCAGCGTTCATCTTGTGCGCTTTTCATCGGCGGAGAAACCAATACCGAGCCATAACCTAGCTCGCTGATCTCCGCTGCGCGTTGGGCAATGTCAGCATACTTCCAATCAAAAGCGTGCAAGATAACATTTGCACCTGTTGATTGTGTTTCCTGTAAGCCACTCATGTTTCTCTCCTCGTCGCGTTCGCTCACCCATTGTTACTCGTATTCTTCGTGAGCGAATCCAATAGCCCAAATTATAAGAACTATTAGCGAACCTCCCTCACCCCTTTCGCGTTTCTGCTAGGTGGAAAAACAAGGCGTAGCTCATCCCCAGTTAAGGTTTAAACGTCCGTTTAAAAGTATTCGAACGCCCAAGCCAAAACAAAGATCGCAAGGATACCGATTTAAACACCTGTTTTATAAGCATTTTGCAGATAAACCATTCTGATCGCGCCTACTCTCACTATTACGCCTTTTCTCAGTAAGAATGTGAATTTGGGGCAATAATTCGATATGTAACAAATATTTAAGAAAGCGAAACTGCTGCTCACGTCACAGTTGGTGCGGTTTATAAATTGATAGGAAAAGAGAGGAAGAGTCGAAATGATGACGAGATGAGCACGAATAAAGAACGCTAGATACAAAAATAGCGCGATAAACGCGCTATTTTTTAAGTGCGGTATAACACCTTAACAACATGCCAACCGAATTTGGTTTTGACTAGGTGTGGAGTAAGAACCTCACCAGAAAAACAAACTTTGTCGAACTGTGGCACCATTTGACCGCGGCGAAACTCACCTAGGTCGCCACCACGTTTACCAGATGGACAAGTCGAGTATTTCTTTGCCAATGTCTGGAATTTAGCACCTTTTTTAAGCTGCTGGATGATGTCTTCAGCTTGTTCTTTATGCTTTACAAGAATGTGTAAAGCGGCTGCTGTATTTGCCATGTGTCTGTCTCTCACTGTTCGGGTGGCGCAAGTTTACCGAATCGCTTCAATATCGCAATAATTTCTCTAATGCCGCCCTTATCTTCATCCATTGATATTCAGTTCTATCTAACAATTTGATGAAAACTTGGCCGCTCACCGATTCAATTTCAACTTTAATTTGCGCTATTTCCTAAAAAGCTCACTTTTCCACGCTCTACGGTTGAAGCGGTCGCCTTATAAGATTAGATTAGTTACATAAATCAGTGATATTGATAAGGTTATTTTCATGGCAAAAGTCGCGAGTAAAGCGAACCAATCTCAAGGCATGTTGGTGTTTAAGCTCACCCTGCAACAGAACTTCGCAATTGGCACACTTAAAGTCCGTGAAATTGTTCCTTATATGCCGACCACCAAAATTCCCTATTCGCACCATCATGTAATTGGCACTGTGACGATTCGTGATTTGACGGTGCCAGTCATTGATATGGCGGCAGCAATTGGGTTCCGTCCTATTCAAGAGGAAGAATACAAGAATTGCTATTTGATCGTGACCGATTGTCTACGTACCGTGGTGGCATTTATGGTGCGAAGTATCGAGAAAATCATTGAATGTGATTGGAAATCTATCGAAACACCGCCATCAAGTGCGGGTCATAATATCTTTGTAACGGGTATTACTCGCTATGAAGAGAAGATCGTCCAAATGCTAGATGTGGAACTTCTACTATCGAAGATCTACCCGCAATACGAGAATACCAAGATTCCAATGCTTACAGACATCGAGCGTGAGCGTTTGAAAGCCTTGAATATCCTTTTGGTGGACGACTCATCTATCGCTCGGAAGCAATTGAGCGATGCGCTAGATCGCATCAACATCCCATATCAAATCTGTAAAAACGGCTCAGACGCACTCGACTTGATGAAGCGAGATGCAGAAGCGAACCGCCCAATTGACCTTTTAGTGAGTGACATTGAAATGCCAGGGCTGGATGGTTATGAACTTGCGTTTGAAGTTCAAAATGATTCTGCGCTGAATAACTCTTACCGCATTCTTCACACGTCTCTATCAAGCGAGATTTGTGTTGACCGAGCTCACCAAGTTGGCGCTCACGAGGCATTAGAGAAATTCAACGCTGGGGAATTGATTGAAGCGATGCTGCGCGGTGCAAAGGAGCTGGAAGCAAAAGCGATGGCTTCTTAATCATATCTAATAAGTTTGCTTGATCTGGTATACATCAATAACTTTTTCGGCAGTGAACAAACTCGTGATGCTCGCTACCGAACATGAAAACAGTGCAACAAAGACGAACATTTTGATGTGACTATTGAGCAATAGCCCTCCGCCGAAGAAATACAGTCCTATCGCGATAACCGCTAGCGTAATCAATGCGGGGCGACACACCAATTCCATTGCAAGGGAGAAAAAGTAAACCTCCTCCCTTTTAGCAATCGAATACCAGCTGTAGAAAATAATAGAAGCTGTCGCACCCACCGCTAACACTATAGCAATTAGAACACTCGAAAAATGCTGCCCTGCAAACAACACAAACCCCGCTCTGATAGACAATACCGCGCAAAACAGCCAGACCAATAAAGGCCCCCCAACAACTAAACCCATCGTTTCTTTCCTCTGAATCAATTTTAATCGTTATTCAAACAAAGGTAGAAAGATGGGTAAAGGTAATCAAAGCACTCGAATGACAACTCTGCGACGGCTAGCTTAAAGTCATTAAATTCAGACTATTAGGTGATATTTTGCCTATTTACTTGGCATTGTGTAGCTGCGAGACACGAACTCAGTTTCTTCGACTTGATAAATGTGGTTGATGTAAGACGCCAGACTGTAGAGCACATTTGCGAGCAGGTTTGAATAGCGGAACAAGATCGGGTCGGGGTGCTTCTTACCCGAATGCTCGACGGCAACCAATGCACGAACCACCTTCTTTGCTTGGCAACGACACAAATGCAACTGGCTTGACGTTGGGTGACCGCCTGGAAGCACAAATCCTTTAAATCCACCGTCGATACGAGCCTTAACTGCATCGTAATCGGCTTTTAGCTCATCGACTTCTGCTTCTGTAATCGCGAGTTTTCCGCGGATAGAGCCATTCACATGATATACGTTTGGCTGCATTCGAGTCAGTATGTCGCGGCTAAAGTCATCGAGTTCCATCGATAGAACCAGCCCAATTCGGCTACACAACTCATCAGCGGTGATTTCAAAGTCACATACTGGGCTGTCTTCATAGATGAATGGGTAACAAATCTCGCCAAGTTCCTTGCTTACTGGTCTCATGCTCTTTCTCTGTGCTTTGGTTCTAATAAAAAAGGGAGTCAGTATAACCTAACTCCCTTTCGGCATTCACATCCGTTTAGACGATCATAAGTTAGAAAATCGGCTTACGCGTTTTCGATTTTCTTGTGACCTTCTTGAAGGTGAACGAAATCAACCAAATCATCACCTGATACTTGGTAAGCTTGACCAAAGCCTTTTACGAATAGACCTTGTTCTGCTTTTAGGTTGAACAGAACGAAGTCTTCTAGTTGGCTCAGACCATCGATGATCTCACCAAAACGGTCTTTCATTTGACCAACAACTTGTTGCCACATTTCAGTATCACGCTCAACAACAGTTGCAACCGCATCAAACGTTAGACGCTTACGAGCGAACAACTGCTTCGACGAATCTTCGTCTTCAATCATCATCAAAGATACATTTGGATTCTCTAGTAGGTTGCGTGCGTGACGAGCAATCTGAGAAATAAGAACGAAGTAACCTTCCTGATTTTGAACGTATGGTGCGTAACTTACGTTTGGACGGCCTTCCGCATCAACTGTTGCTAATTGAATGGTACGACGCTCCTGACGAAATTCCTTGATTTCTGGTCCTAGACGACCTTGTAAACGCTCTTGTTTAACTTGCTGATCCATTTTGATACCTAACTTTACTTGTTTGTTGTTCCGAGTTTTAACTCGGTTATTCTTTAATAAAATGACACTGCGCTAACGAATTAGTGCAGTGTCATGCTCATTCGAGACTACTTGTTGAACTCTGCTTGCATTGCACGGAATGCTGTTACTTGATCTTCGATTAGCTCACGCTTCTCGTTGCGGCCTAGGTAAATCTTAAAGATGTTGCTGCCACACTCAGAGAAGAAACCAAAGTAATGGCTCTCACGTCCCATAAACGGTTTACTTACTAGCGCGATGTTTTTCACGTTATCCAGTTTTAGGTGACCATGAAGTTCACCTTCTTTGCCCATAAGGTTGTAGTAACCACGAGCAACTTTACCTTTCGGGAACGGCGCTTTTACTTCAAAGATAGAACCAAAAGAATGAACGATAGTTGTTACTGGGCCAAAACCAACAAGACCTTCTAAAATGCTTTGTGCTTGCTCACCAGGAGCTACTGCAACCATCTCTTGAGGAAGTGCAGCTACCACTTCAAACTCTGATACACCAAGGCGCTCAGCCATTGCTGCAGGAAGTAGTTGCGGCTCTTGTTCTAGTAGGGCTTCGACCTGTTGTTTAATTGATTCCATTGTTTTTTCCATTTCTTTCAGATTAATTGTTAGATACTTTTGGTACGTTTTCGTTCATTTCAGAAGTCAGTACTTGAATACATGCTTGAGCCAAAGACACAGCCCAGAAGCTACCTGCTAACGTCAGAACTAAACTGCGCTCTTGTAACTCGACCAAACCTTTGTCATGCCAAACTTTGAATAGTGGCATCAGGAAATTAAAGGTGTCTTCGCCCATAAATGCTGGCAGCTTGCTCGCCTGAACAATGCCTCGATCAAAGCCGGATTTCAGCGCTGCGAATAGTGGCTCTAGTGAGCTTTGCTTCATCATCATTGCGATGGTGCTCTGCCCTTCATTTACAGCTTTAACGTAAGTGTCTAGCGTGCGGTGCTGCATCATGCCGTAACCACCGATGTTGCCGCCTGCGCCACAACCGACAGGCAGAACTTCTGCATAGGTTTTCGCTAAGCTGTTGTATAAACTGCGTTCACGGTTATCGATCGCCCAGTGGTTCACGCTAAGCTGCTTCATGTGATGCTCTGCCATAAACTTAGCACCAAGCTCGTACATGCCTGCTTTTTCCGGTGTCGTTGCAGGTGGCGACATTTTGCCCTTTTCAACCAAATTGAGCATTGGCGCTGTACCGCCAACCACTAACTGATAAAGGTCCAAACCATGAGCGCCTGTAGACATGAAGTCCTTAAGATCTTGCTCTAAAACGTCTTTTGTTTGGTAAGGCAGGCCGTAAAGTAAATCAATGATGACAGGGATCTTGTCTTCTTTTGCCAACTCACTAACGCGATTCAATACGTCTTCGCGATCATCCAAACGCTTAGCGCTGCGACGAACTTTGGTATTAAAGCTCTGCACACCAAATGAGAAACGGTTGAATCCGCCGTCTAGCGCACCTTGATATAACTCGTCAGAGAATCGGTTGATACGACCTTCAAGTGTAATTTCGCAGTCAGCTGCTAGAGGGAAATAATCGTGAATGGCCTGACCAAGAATGCGAACTTGTTCTGGTGCCAGATCCGTTGGCGTGCCACCGCCGATGTAAACCGCATGGAAGATGCCACTTTGCGTCCACGGCATCGCCGCTTTCTCTTTTAGCTCTTTCATCAGAGCATCAAAGTATTCATCGACTAACTTACGGCTGGCAGCATTTTGGAAGAAGTTACAGAAAGTACAGCGCACTCGACAGAATGGAACATGAATGTATAAGCAGCGCTTATTGTTCTTAGTCGTCGTTTCCGAGGTGATTCTCGATAGGATGTCACCTTGTTGTGGCGGCGGCACTGGCATGCTACTGCCACCCGCATGCGCAGAGTGTTTTTTCACAAAAGCAAAGCGCAACGGATCGGGGCTATCACTCCCAAGGATTGATTCGTCAAATTTATAAATATCGACGGTCATATTTACTCACTTAAAGCCCACCACACAAAGGATTGAGGCTCATTTCAAAAAAACTGCAAAGATCATAATTTGGCCGTAATGATAATGCAATTGATAATTGATCTTATTTCTTTTGTAAGTGATAATCAGTCCAAGTTGATAATGATTAGCAATACCGAGATTTACCCGTGAACGTAAAAAGATATGTCATTGCCGGAGGCGCCTCTTTAGTGGTGCACGCTGCACTGCTTTTTGTCTCTCAAGAGACGAAGGTGTTTGCAATGCCTGCAGGGAATCCTACTAGCTCGGTTAGCCTCAATTTAGTCTCGGCTCCCAAACCAGTCCAAGCTGAACCGACACCACAAGAAGTGGTAGAAAAGAAGCAACCAGAGCCACAAAAAAAGCCTCAACCAAAGCCAGAGCCTAAACCGGTTAAAAAGACGGTAGAAAAACCAATCGTGAAGAAAGAAGCGATCAAAAAGAAACCTGTCGAGAAAAAACCGAAGCCAGTTAAGAAGCCGCAAACATCTAAGCCTGTTGCCAAGAAAGATCAACAGCCAAAAGAAAAAGTGGAAAAGAAAGTGGCAAAAGAGCCTGTACCGCAACAAAAAGCAGCGCCAACTGAACAATCAAAAGGCGCAACGTCTCAGCCCGTGATGATTGACCAACCTGCTTTTGTTTCCCAGCCTGTTCAGCCTCGTTACCCTCGTTCAGCTCGTAAACGTGGTATCGAAGGCGTGGCACTCTATGAGGTTTGGTTGGACGAAAATGGCAACCAAGTAAAACAAGTACTTATCGAATCTTCCGGTGCAGAAATGCTCGACGTTTCAGCACTGCGTGCCATCAAACAATGGCAATTCTCACCACATATTTCTGGCGGGCAAAAAGTTGCTCACCGAGTTCAAATCCCAGTTCGTTTTAAGTTGGATGGATAATGGAACAGCTACAACATTTACAAACCCAATTTGGTCTTATGACTTGGCCTTTAGTTATTTGCTCTGCACTTACAGTCATGATCATTGCGGAAAGACTCTTTCAAGTATTCATCAGTCTAGGCGTAGGCAAACGCGCAATTCGTCAAAAGCTGAATAACCTTGATCCGACCAACAACAAAGATATCGAAGCGCTAGCGGATGAACTTTCTGGCAAACGCCCTCTACTCTATCGCGGTGTCGCTATGTTGCTCGCTCACCACTCTTTTTCTAAATCATTACGTGAGGATGCCGCAGGCATTTGGCTTCAAGAAAAGCGTCATCAGCTGCACTCAGGCCTTCGCCTACTGACGTTGATTGGCGTGATCAGCCCTCTGATTGGTCTGTTAGGAACAGTACTTGGCCTAATCGACATGTTTAAAGGTATTGCCTCTTCCACGGGCAACATCACACCAAATGATTTGGCTGATGGTCTAGGCCTTGCGATGCGCACGACAGCAGCAGGTTTGATCATTGCATTACCAGCCATTTCTGGCGCGCAGCTTATTGGCCTTTGGGCTGATCGTGTTATCGCTAAGCTTGAGCATACGCTCAACTATGTGAACCTTTGGCTTGAAGGCATTTCTCTGCAACACGTTTCTCCAGAAAGCCACAAAGAAATCGCGACTGTGGCAAATCATGTTGAAGCGAGAAGCTCATGATTAAGGCACCGCAAGACAATCACAGTCACGGTTTAACGCCAGACTTAACTCCGCTGCTCGATATCATTTTCATCGTGATGGTGTTTTTGATGCTCACGGCGGCGGTGAAGTTAGATTCCCTCGACGTGAACCTACCCAGCACCGACTCCCAAGCGGTAGCTGAAGTGGACAAAGAATCGATTACGGTAAATATCCTGAAAGAAGAACCGCATTGGGCAATCAACGGTAAGGCGTACATCAATTGGGAAAACTTTACGCTGGCTCTATTAGAAGAGAGTAAATCAACCGACAAACCTATCGTGATTGGCGCGGAAAAAACCGCCGATATTCAATCGCTGGTTAAGCTTCTTGGCTTTTTACAAGAAAACGGAATTCAAGCGACTCAACTACTCACTGAAGAGTCACAATAGAAGAACACAAGATTGAGAACACACTAATGAATAAAACACTTTCGCCCGTTCGTACCGCATTGACTGCAGCCATTACTATGCTTGCCAGTGCGAGTCTGTTTGCCAACGAAGCCCCATCATCTGAGCGTGTTGTCAGTGCAGGCAGTGCAGTGACTGAACTGCTGATTGCTCTTGATGCAAAAGACAGCCTTGTTGCCGTTGACGTAACAAGCCAACTACCGGAGGGAATGGCGCTACCAAAAGTTGGTTATCACCGCCGTCTATCTGCTGAAGGTCTACTGGGATTAAGCCCAACGAAATTGATTGGTTCAGATGAAATGGGGCCAAATACCACGCTCGACCAATTGAAATCTGCGGGTGTTGATGTCGAGGTCGTCAACACAGAAGCAAACGTGGAAGGTTTGGTTGACCGTATTGACCAAATTGCGACCATCATGCATCGTGAAACTCAAGCGACAGCACTAAAAACGGAAGTTGAAGCGCAAGTGAAAGCACTTGAAGGCAACCAACCAGCGAAAGCTGACAAAAAGAAAGTACTTTTCCTACTGATTCACGAAGGTCGCCCAGCAAACGTCGCGGGATCTGACACTACACCTGATGCAATCATTCAATTAGCGGGTGGTGAAAACCCAGCAGCGAGTAAGCTTTCTTCATACAAACCGCTATCTACAGAAGCAATGGTTGAGATGCAGCCAGACGTGATTCTTGTAAGTGGCCGTAGCTACCAAACCATGGGTGGTGCAGATGCCATTTTGAAAGCGATGCCTCTGCTTGCTGCAACGCCTGCTGGCATAAACAAAAAGTTCGTGACAATCGATGGTCATGCGCTGGTTGGCGGCTTAGGGCTTAAAAGCCTGTCTGAAGCGAAGCGTTTGAATGAACTGCTTTACCCGTAGAGAGTTTCAATGCTGTTAAGACGTCTGCCTTTATCTACTACCCTACTTGCGTTGTCTGGCGTTTTAGCCTTTATCGCAGTAGCGTCCATAACCGTTGGTCCAATGAATATAAGCTTCTCAGATAGCCTGAGAAGCTTAACCGGAGCAGGTTCAGACCTTGCTCCTCACATCCAACTCGTTATCAACGAAATACGACTCCCGCGCACCATTCTCTGTATGTTTATCGGTGCGATCCTCGCTATCTGTGGTGTCGTGATGCAGGGATTATTCCGAAACCCTCTTGCCGAGCCCGGCATCATCGGCGTTTCCGCTGGTGCAGCACTTGGTGGTGCATTTGCCATTGTCGTATTTGCTGACTTTAGCCAAAACTATCCGACACTCATAAACTTGGCGGCGTTACCATTCTTCGCTTTCTTGGGTGGCGCTCTTACAACCGTATTGGTTTACTGGCTAGGAACAAACAAGTTTGGTACGTCAGTAACCATCATGCTACTGGCTGGTGTCGCTATCAGTGCACTATCTGGTGCTGCTATTGGTTTTATGAACTTCATCGCTGACGACCAGATGCTGCGTGACTTAACGCTTTGGTCGATGGGCTCGTTAGCAGGCGCCAACTGGTCAGGGATTGCTTTAGCAGCCGTGACACTAGTACTGCTGATGTTCTGGTTCCAGAAAAAAGCCATGTCACTCAACGCATTGCTCTTAGGTGAGTCAGAAGCTAAGCATCTTGGCGTTCCCGTTCAAAAGCTTAAACGACAACTTATCCTTTTATCGGCAGTGGGTGTTGGTATCACGGTAAGTATTAGCGGTGCCATTGGCTTTATTGGCCTAGTGATACCTCACTTAGGTCGTATGCTTGCTGGTCCTGACCATCGTACACTGCTTCCTATCTCAGCACTGATGGGCGCATTGCTTCTTACTGCGGCAGATATGTTTGCTCGCGTAGTGGTGGCTCCTGCAGAGCTTCCTGTCGGTATCGTCACCGCTCTGATCGGCGCACCGTTCTTTATCTACTTACTGTTCCAACAAAAAGGGAAGATTCTGTAATGAACAACATCGTTTTGTCTGGCAGAAATATCTCAATGAGGTACGGAAGCCGAGTGGTATTAGACAACGTCAGTATTGATATTCGTGCAGGAGAAGTGACTGCGTTACTAGGTCCAAATGGCGCTGGTAAAAGTACCTTGCTGAAGCTGCTGTGTGGTGAAATTCCCTCTCAGAATGACATCCAGTTCTTTGGTAAGCAGAAAAACGATTGGGAGCCAGCAGAGAGTGCAAAACACGTTGCGATGTTGCCTCAGCACAGCACGCTGACTTTCCCATTCTTAGCGAAAGAAGTAGTCGAGTTGGGCGCAATTCCTCTCTCTATCAGTCACAAAGAAACGTCTGAGTTAGCGCTACACTATATGGCACAAACTGATGTACTGCATTTGGCCGATAATCTCTACCCTGCCCTCTCTGGTGGTGAGAAACAGCGTTTACACTTGGCTCGTGTACTAACACAGCTCCATCAATCAGGTGATAGAAAAATGCTAATGTTGGATGAGCCAACGTCTGCACTGGATTTAGCCCACCAGCACAACACACTAAAAATCGCTCGTGAGGCCGCAAAACAGAATAATGCAGCGGTGGTCATTGTATTGCACGATCTAAACTTAGCCTCGCAATATGCAGACCGTTTAGTGTTGCTGCATGATGGTCAGCTCGTTTGTGATGACACGCCATGGAATGCGCTAACTCCAGAACGTATTGAGCAGGTTTATGGCTATAACTCTATCGTAACCAAACACCCTACTCTGGACTTCCCACAAGTCCATTCAGCGGCATAGAAAGAGCACTCACTTTCCGACTCGCGTAGCTAAGTTAAACCCAAACAAAACGCCCCGCAGTGATTGCGGGGCTTTCTTGTTCTAGTGTTATTTGCTCATTTGAATTAACGAACGACCAATCAACCACTCTAACTCTTTGTCGCTACCAGCACCAAATTGACTCTCGGCCATTTTGTACAAACGGTCAATACCATTTGCAGCAAACTCATGTGCACTTTCTGAAGTAACAATATGGTGGAACAACAAACGCAAAATCGCTAGGAACTCAGTATCTTCTAGAGCCTTGATCCAGCTCTTCGAAAACGCGTCCAAACCTTTGTCAAATTCTAGATGTTCAACGAACATTTTGAAGATGCGACCGTCTAGCGCGGCGGTAAAGTCCGTTTTCTTAGGAAAATGGTGGCTAATACCTGTACGCGATACACCAGTCTGTTGACTTAACGTGGTGTAAGACATTTTGTCGTAACCAAGTCTTAGAAGCTGATCAACAACGGCATCCATGATCTTCTGGATAGTGATTTCGGTATCTTCTTTACTACGCTTTGGCATATTTTAAGCTCTTCTCTTTGTAAATCCATCTAACTCACATTTAAATGAGGCCAGAATGAAATCATCCTCAGCATTATGTATTGTATGTCCTTGACATGAAAATTAAGGCAGCAATCATAACTAAACCGCACTGCGTAACGTGCAATTTACAGTGATATTTCTGTCAATACTGATGACTCAAAATATGGCGAAAAGTCCACTCCATCAAAACCTTACACCATTTTATTCATCCAAACTATTTACAGACTAAGAATGATAATTATGTAAAAATAATTAATCCAGAAATAGTCTTATAAATTAACCACCAGTTCAACTAACCTGACAAAAATCTCACGAATATGTAGGTTAATTGATTTTAAATATTGATACATATCACACTAATTTTATTAAGGAAGTTCTAATAAATTTAATTAACCCCTCATTAACAACATAACATACCGTGCCTTTTTTATCCAAAA
Organism: Vibrio sp. D173a; assembly: GCF_030248475.1. Classification (NCBI taxonomy): domain Bacteria; kingdom Pseudomonadati; phylum Pseudomonadota; class Gammaproteobacteria; order Vibrionales; family Vibrionaceae; genus Vibrio; species Vibrio sp. D173a. The sequence goes on along the minus strand of NZ_JAHGAH010000045.1, from coordinate 13,335 downwards.
TCATTCATTTTTGTGGATAGAGATCAAATACCTGATAGAATACCCACAGTATTTACAAGAGGATTCGTTATGAGTGTCGAATTAGAACAAAACCAAGTATGTGAAGCTTGCGGTTGCGCTGGTGAAATGGGTTTTATCATCAAAGAAGGTGACGATGTTGCCGACGTAACGATTTTCGCAGAGACTAAAGCAGCATTAGAAGCTGAGTTGGCGAAATACATCGAAATGGCAACAGCAGTATGTGCCGGCGTTGAATACAACGTTTCTGAACTAACAGAAGAATCGAAAGAGCTAACCGCTCGATTCAAGTTTGAAGTAAGTGCTGAAAAGCTAATCTTTGAACTTAAGACTCGCTCTCTAGCGCGTTAATCACAACATTTCATCGGTAGGTTTATATTTTACCGATAGATAGGTAAAGCGAGCACACGGCTCGCTTTTTTGATCTCTGATGAACCGGGCTATTTCTGGTCCTGCTGAAACACAACCCACTTCAGTGAACCGTTGGTTTCAAAATCATTCTCATCGGTACACATCAGTAGCACACCCTCTACATTCAGCACTGCACCCGTCGTGTATGCTTTGTCATCGTAGTAACAAACACGCTGCCCTAGTTTGCCATCTGCAACGACCAACGCTTTGGTATCTGGCGTGCTGTAAGATTTCGCCATTACTACGCTTGAAAACACCAACGCTGCACTTGCTGCCAAAAATGATATCGATTTTAAGTTCATGAATATTTCCCTCAATCAAGACCTCATAACTTAACAAAGAAGCATCACAAGTTCTTGGCAGCATCTCATATTCTTGTTAACTGACGATGTAGCGGCTAACGGCGCTTTACGTTATCCTTTTCCTGATTTTAGCAACGGTTGTGATGGTTATGCGCATTCTCCCCCTCTTACTCGCTCTGACAACGTTTTCTAGTACCACCATCGCCTATGAGCTTGATTACTACGCCAAGTTTGGCCATACCGACAACTACGGTAATATCGACCTACGAAATAAACCCTATACGACCATCCCTGATGGCTTAGTCGTTAAAGGCAACCTCAATATTTCCCAGACGCCGATAACCAAACTTCCAAAAGGGCTTGATGTACAAGGCAGCCTTGAGGCCACCAACAGCGCACTTAAAACGGTGAGACCCGGCATTAAAATTAAAGGCTACGCGAACTTACTCGGCAGTAAAATTGAGCGCTGGCCACGCGGTATCAAACTGGGTGGCTACTTGAACCTCACAGATACGCCGTTAACGAGCTTGCCAGCGAGACTGAGAGTAAAAGGCGACTTGAGCGTTATCCGTACGCCGCTAACGGAGCTACCTGAAGGTTTAGTGGTGGATGGTAACCTCTATATCGGAGGTTCAAAGCTAACGACATTTCCCGATACCATGACAGTAAGAGGCAATATCTTCTTAGGGGGAAATAGAGTGACAAAGTGGCCAACAAACTTGACCTTAGGTGGTTCTGTTGCACCGTAGAGAGGGATGTTTCCAAAGACGCTTAAGTCAATGAAAGGAAGAAGGTCTAATGAGAGGAACGAGTTCAGAATCTAACAATAACACGCCTGAGATAGATTCCGTTTGAGCCTCATTCCTCGCAATTTAATGTCCATTACCTTTCAAGCAATGGACATGACAAGATTACTCTTGATTGTTTACTGGATTAGCATAGCTAGCTACTAAGTAGCTGTGCGCGCCAGTCGGCAGTTTTTCAAGCTTCTCTTGTAACTGAGTTTTTACTGATTCAGTGATCGACTCATCTTCACGACCTGCGGCAAGCAAGTTGATTGGGAATACTCGGTAGTTATTGTGAATTTGGCGGTCGATTTCGTTCGCGAGCTCATCCGGCGTCTCGAACTCTTGGTCGATTACATCACCAAAGGCAACATGCACTTTGCCTTTGTAACCCACGATGCCTTGAATGATGCTTTCAATGTCTTCAAATTCGCCTTTCTCATAGCGGCCGTTCTCGGCCTTTTCATACAGTTCTTTGGCTTTTGCTATGTCACAAGGGTCATTTTGGTAAGAGATAGACACTGGCACAATCTTCAATGAGCGAGTGTATTCGCCAAAGCTGACTTTTTGCTTACGGCCTTCCACATGGAACATCTTCAAGATCGCTGGATCAGTAAAATCATTACCGTCTTTCGCACGGCCTTCTTTTTGCGCAATCCAGATTGAGTTGCCTGTGTCTAGAGAGTGCTTGATGTAGCCAGACAATAAACCCAACGCTTTCATCATTTCACGCGGTGCTTTCGCAGAACGTTTTACAATGAAGCTCTTGTTGAGTCGCATTAGCTCAGTCGCACAAGGTTTCTTCAGCAGGTTATCACCAATTGCAATACGCACAGTACGATGATCTGTTTGGTGTAAACCGTAGTTCACAAGCGCTGGATCCATCGCGATATCACGGTGGTTAGAAACAAATAAGTAAGACGTGTTCTTGTCCAATTTATCTAGGCCAGAAAATGTCACGCCGTCGGTGGTTCGATTTAGCGTATCTTGCAGGTACTTCTTAACCTCTAGCTGAATCGCTTCCACAGAATCCAGTTTACTCCACTTCGCTTTCAAGTAGACACGGATAATCGGACTCATGAGTGTTTTGAACCACGCCGCTTTGTTTGCAAAACGGTGGTTTAAAATCGCACTGATAAACTCATCGTCTTTGATCAGGCGGTCCAGCGCAGCTGGGATTTCTTCGTCATTGTATGGACGAATTTCAATATAAGGATCGTTATTGGCTGTCATTATTCAATTCATTTCAAAAAAAGCTGGCACATTTTACGCATTGTTTTGCCAACCCGCAGCATTTTAGCCCATACTTTTAACATGGTCATACCAGTAGCATTACAATTTCTATTCACAAAAAAATCTGTTATCCGGTTGGCAATTTAGGGGTTTAGCGTTACCCTTAGCGCCCCAAAAACTCTGGTATTCACAATGAACTACGCAATTGAATTTCACGACGCTAATTACCCTTTTCTTAATGTTGCTGCGCGTAAAAAGGCGCTAAAACACAGCTTACTATCAGTAGTGGAAGGTTTGGCGATCATTAAATTGGGTAAACATGAGTATGCCATTGAACCGGGTCAACACTTCTGGCTTCCTCAGGGATGTTTGAGCTCCCTCACCTTTTTACCTAACACACGAGTGACTCGCTGTGACTTTTCTGTGCGCTTAGCTGACGCATTCGCTCAACAAGCAGGCTATGTGAAACCATCAGCGTTATTGTCAGCGCTTATTGAAAAGTTGGTAATGACAAAAGCACGAAGTGGACATCAATTGGACTTGTTGGCAGTGGTTAAGCATGAAGTACTGACCCTAAAGCCAATGCTGACTAGCTCAGCGCTAACCGACTCAATCAACAAATGGAAACCAGGTTATGATTCGCAAGTTTCTATCGAGCTTTGCTTGGTACTGACGCTAAGAGAAGCGCGTAAAATGAAGTTATCTGGCAAGAAGCAATCCGATATCGTGGCTAAGTTGTTCAACAACAATGAAGAAGAATACGAGCAACTGTGTTTCTTAGTGTTTGGGGAAGCACTGTAAATACAGCATAAATAGAACGAAAAAAGGACGCACTCATGTGCGTCCTTTTTGTTTTGATTCGGCTTAAAACGGAACTTCGATTTGCATCATCCAGTCAGCGTCGTAGTATTCATGCCAACGGTAATCAAAGCGCATTCTTGGTTCACCATCGTGCTTATCGCCAAAGCCCACACTGAACATCAAACCATGACTTTTTAACCACTCTTCGGTGCTCATATTAGCTTCTTCATCACGTAGCTCTTCTGGCATCCAAAGCCCAAGACCAAAGTAGTTTTTTTCTAGGTTTTGAGTGAGTATCGGCGTGTCTTCCGAGCGAATAGCCCATTGATCCCAGTAACTTTCTGTTGGGCCTTCAATCGCCTTTTCAGCGATGTACCAGTTAAGTGTGTCCATGCTAAGAACACCCACGCTATCAAAAACATCTTCACAAACTGGCATGGTGTTATCAGCAAATACGACGGATCGATCAGACAAATAGTTACAAGCGGAACTAGCCTGTGTAGCCACAAGCAGCGCGCATGCACTAAGTACCACAATTCTGACCATGAAAACCTGACCTCTTCGTTTTCAGATTACGATTGTTTATATAAGCCTTCGCTCATCAATATTTCATTAACCGTTGGGGTCGTGAATGCGCTGATTTCTTTACCCTCTACCAACGCATTGCGAATGTCCGTGCTTCTGATTTTGACTTTCTCTGGACAAGCCATCACAGCCCAACGCTCCATAATTTCTTCCGCTCTATAAAATTTAGCAAATTTGAAAAAATTATCAGGACCTATGACAAAAGTTATATCGGCTTGGGTATGGATTTCTTGAATTTTTTCTAATAACGCAAAAGTCGTCACACTTTGTCCGGGTTGGTACAAAGCTTGCTCAAGGTCTGAACGTTGAACATTAGAAAGCCCCATGTCCTTAATAAAGGCATCAACCAGTTTGCACCGAATTGGGTAATCCAACATATTTTTGCCCCAAGCGTGTGCAATGCTTGGTTCTAGAAGCACGAGATCAAAGTGGCTTAGAGACTCGATCACGCTTTTGTGACCTAAGCTCGGCGGGTTAAATGCGCTACCAAAAACGGCGATTTTTTTCATATCCGGTGATTACCTGGTTGAAGAGAGTTTTCTAATCCGATGAATTCGGTATGATACTACTAATCTTTAGATCTTTTTGACACCAATGCGACGTTTATGGACTCCAATTGGGCGGTTTCTCGCCACCTGGTGAACGATATACGTCTTAAGCAGTATGAATCTAGTAATACTGATTAGTGTCGAACCTATTTGCAGGAAAAGGAACCCTAAATGGAACAATCCATCCGCGATGAAATGCGAGTACTCCCTTCTATCGACCCGCATTTCGAAATTGAACGCCGCGTCGCTTTTATCAAGCGTAAATTACAAGATTCTGGCTGTAAGTCTCTTGTCCTTGGTATCAGTGGAGGCGTTGACTCAACAACGTGTGGTCGCTTAGCTCAATTGGCGGTAGACCAACTAAACGAAGAATCTGACGACAATGGCTATCAGTTCATCGCCGTTCGCTTGCCTTACGGTGAGCAAAAGGATGAAGGCGAAGCCCAACTCGCTCTTGATTTTATCCAACCAACGCATTCCGTATCGGTAAACATCAAAGCAGGTGTGGATGGTCTTCATGCTGCTTCTCACGTTGCATTGGAAGGTACGGGTCTTCTACCAACTGACGCAGCAAAAGTTGACTTCGTGAAAGGCAATGTAAAAGCACGTGCTCGCATGGTAGCGCAATACGAAATCGCTGGTTATGTTGGTGGGCTCGTTCTTGGTACTGACCACTCAGCAGAAAACATCACTGGTTTCTACACCAAATTTGGTGATGGCGCGTGCGATATGGCACCACTGTTTGGCTTGAGCAAACGTCAAGTTCGCGAAGTTGCTGCAACGCTAGGTGCGCCTGAATTGCTTGTGAAAAAAGTGCCAACGGCAGATTTAGAAGAGCTTGCTCCACAAAAAGCAGACGAAGATGCGCTAAGCCTGACTTACGAGCAAATCGATGACTTCCTAGAAGGTAAGCCAGTATCGCAAGAAGTGAGCGATCGTTTGGTAGCTATCTACAAAATGACTCAGCACAAGCGTCAGCCGATCCCAACGATCTACGACTAAAACGCGATTGTGCGCATGAGTGTTCCCTCTCTGAGCCCGTTCTAAGATAGAAAAAACGCCGCTAAGTTAGCGGCGTTTTTATTTGCTGGTCATGAGCAGCGATTACTATGTAGGGTAGTTAATCTGTTAGCGTCACGTCCGTTTGTGGAATAGCACAACACGCGAGCACTGTACCCATTGCACGTTCTTCTGCGCTTAATGCAGGTACATCCGGATGAACAACCTGCCCAGACTCTAATTGAACCTTACATGCCCCACACAAGCCCGCACGGCAGCTGTTCGTGATGCTCTTGCCGGCATTCTCGACTTGTTCCAGCAATGTTTGTTGGTTGTTACCCGCCAACTTCAAGCCGTTGAATTCAATCTCAACACTTTTCTCAGGTTTGGTCGTCGCAACCGCAACGCCAAAAGCTTCTTGATGGTAGTTATCTTCAGGTAACCCTTTCTTCAGCAGAAGGTTTTTCGCTTTCTGCATAAAACCATCAGGGCCACAAACGAACACTTGGCGTTGTTCAACATCTTTGATCTGTTTGATATGGGATAAGCTAATACGCCCTTTCAGACCAAACCAGTCCACCGCAGGCTGAGTTAAGCAAATCTTCACATCTAAGCCCGGATGTTGGCGTTTTAGTTCGTTTAACTCATCTTTACACGGGATATCAATCTCGCTACTGCACTGATGGTAGAACACCACGTCATCGAGTTGGTTGTGATCCGCCAAGTAGCGAACCATCGACAGCATTGGCGTTACACCGCTACCGGCAGACAGCAAGAGTAGAGGCTGAACAGAGTGCTCTTTTAGATGAAATTGACCATCTGGCGTTTCCGCTTCCAATACATCCCCCACTTGCAGGTTATCCAGTAACGCGTTAGATACACGACCACCAGAAACACGCTTAACGGAAATCGCGTAACGACCTGGACGAGATGGACTAGAAGAAAGCGTATAACGACGCCCAACTTTCTTACCGTCTAATTTCACTTCAATAGGCAAATGCTGCCCCGGCAAGTATGTTGGTAACTGACCTTTGCTTGGCTCAAGCCATAAGGTGACGAAGTCGCGCGCAATCTCTTCTCGCTCGACACAGGTGAGCGACATGCGATTAGGAGAGTTATCTGGATAGAATTCAGCTTCTTTGTATTCCAGCACTTCTACCTTGTCTCCCTGACGAATAATGCCTTCATTAAGGGCAACAAGGTTTTGGCCGAAGAACACACCACCACGTTCATTAGCACGGAACTCTTGCAGTGTTTTCAACGGTTCTTTGCTTTCGCGGAAAGTGCCACGTTGAGTATTAACGGTGGTTAGAATGCAACGCTCACAAGGTATCACTGATTCAAATTCGACTTCACCAATGCGAATGCGCTTCCATGAATCTTCTTCAAATGGCTTGGTATCGGACACCACAAGGTTGGTTCTAAACTGGTCCATCGAGTGCTGTTCAGAGCTTCTGCGATTTAGCTCTTCCAGTGACGCCTCACTGATCACAAGCACCGGATAGCCATCAGCAAAGCTAACGTTGTGGCCCAACTTCTCTCTTACACGATTAGATTGCTCACCAGTAAAAAGTAACTCAACGCGAAGACCTAACACTTTACTAAACCAATCATCTGCTTCGTCAGTGGTGGTGTATGCAGTAAAACTGTCTTTCCAAACCGTCGCGGGTGCTTCCTGCATTTTGAAATCTTGATAACGGATCTTTAATGGTTCTTCCCCAAGGCTGGTAAACACCACACCATCTGGCAATAACGCTGATTTGATGGTCACCATTTGTGGGAATTTACGGGCCGTCACCATTGAGCCATCTGACGTCGCAATCATAAATCGACGATCAAAACTTAATCCTTGTTTTTCAACCCAAGCGGAAGACAGCGCGACGCCTCCTACGGATTTGACTGGAAAAACATTAATTTGGGATAAAACTGATTGCGACATAACCTACTTCCTACAGGTGCTTTTTAATTGTTCTACTATCATATCCCAATAAGCTTGGTGACCCAAGTGTCTCGAGGTTACTCGGGGATAAAACTCCAATTTGCACGCGATATATTCATTAGGGATTCATTATTGGGCTCTAAGATATGTGTCAGTGCGTCGCATTTTATGAATAACGTTCCATAAATTTGCACATTATTGACGAAATTAGGATTGCCAAGATGTGATATTGAGCACATAATTCGCCAACTTTTTGACACTAAAAATAACCTATCCGGAGCATAGACCATGGATACTAACAAACTGATTCTAATTCTACTTTGTATCTTTCTTCCACCAGTGGCGGTTTACATGGAAAAAGGTCTAGAGAAAGACTTCTTCATCAATCTAATTCTGACGTTTTTCTTCTTCCTACCAGGCACAATTCACGCGCTTTGGTTGACGATGAAGTAACCAGCAGAGCTCCTACCGTAAAGAAATGTGAAAAATGGGGTGAAATGGAAGAGCAATTCCACTATCATCCTGTCGCCTAAGCGCAAGCGTTTGCTCTTGAGGTAAATGCAGCGTTTAGGCTCCAAACATAACTTTTAAATGGTGGGAGCAATTAATGACAACACTGACTATTACTCGTCCTGACGATTGGCACGTTCACTTACGCGATGGTGAAGTTCTAAAAGATACCGTTCGCGATATTAGCCGTTACAACGGTCGAGCACTGATCATGCCGAACACCGTCCCACCTGTGACCAATACTGAAATGGCGCTAGCCTACCGTGATCGAATCCTTGCAGAGCAGCACGGTGAGCAATTCGAGCCTCTTATGGCGCTGTACCTAACAGACAACACTACACCAGACGAAATCCGCAAAGCGAAAGCAACAGGAAAAATTGTTGCAGCAAAGCTTTATCCTGCGGGCGCAACCACCAACTCTGATTCTGGCGTAACCGACGCAAAGAACATCTACCACGTTTTTGAAGCGATGGAAGAAGTTGGCATGCTGCTTTTGGTTCATGGCGAAGTGACCCACAACCACGTTGATATTTTTGATCGTGAGAAGGAATTCCTAGACACGGTTCTGGCTCCTATCGTGAACGACTTCCCCAACCTAAAAATCGTTCTTGAGCACATCACGACTTCCGATGCGGCTAATTTCGTAAACAACGCTTCTGACAATGTTGCAGCAACGATTACCGCTCACCACCTGCTGTTCAACCGTAATCACATGCTAGTCGGTGGTATTAAGCCACACTTCTACTGCTTGCCAATTCTTAAGCGTAATACCCACCAACAAGCGCTTATCGAAGCAGCAACGAGCGGTAGCAAGAAATTCTTCCTAGGTACAGATTCAGCACCACACGCAAAAGGCGCAAAAGAGTCGGCTTGTGGTTGTGCAGGCTCTTACACAGCACACGCAGCGCTAGAACTCTATGCAGAAGTTTTTGAGAATGAAGGCAAGCTAGAAAACCTAGAAGCATTCGCTAGTTTGAATGGCCCTGATTTTTACGGTATCGCTCGTAACACAGATACTGTGACGCTAGAAAAAGCATCTTGGGATGTACCAGAAACGATGCCGTTTGGTAGCGACATCGTTGTGCCTATCCGCGCAAATGAAAAGATTGAGTGGGAAGTGAAGTAAGCACGCTCACAAAATAAAAAAGGGTGATGGCACCATATTCGATATGGAAAGGCATGACCCTTTTCTTTTGGCTCCGATAAAACCTTATGTCTGCTGTCTTACTTATGAAGAGTAGCTATTTACCACGTACCTTCTCTACCGCAGTCCAAGCAGCAACCACAACTAGACCCGCGATAACACCAATCACGCCGTTAAGCAGGGTTGGAACGATCGCTGTCGCAATCGTATGTCCACGGAAGTCCATAATGATTGGTTCAATCAGTTGATGAATCGCAGGTACGCTATGCACGACAATACCGCCACCAACCAAGAACATGGCCGCAGTACCGACAATCGCAAGCATCTTCATCAGCTTCGGAGCAAATGCCACTAGCGCACCACCCAACTTCGCTTTCAGATCTTCACCATTTGATGTGCGCTCAAGATAAAAACCCAAGTCATCAAGCTTAACGATACCTGCAACCAAGCCATAAACACCGATAGTCATCAGTACTGCGATTAAACTCACCACGAGAATTTGCGTTACGATGCTTGAGCCTGTCACCGTACCCAAAGCAATCACGATGATTTCTGCAGAGAGGATAAAGTCAGTACGAATCGCACCAGCCACTTTTCTCTTCTCGTACTCTTCGGCCGATTCACCAGTATTAACTTGCTCTTCTTTTTCTTCATGTTGGTGTGAATGAGGGAAGAGTTTTTCCAAGATCTTTTCTGCTCCTTCAAAGCAGAGGAACAGACCACCAATTAAGAGTAACGGCATGATCAGCCAAGGAATAAAAGCACTGATCAACAACGCCGACGGCACTAGAATCAGCTTATTCTTAAATGATCCTTTTGCTACCGCCCAAACCACAGGAATTTCACGCTCTGACGCAACACCAGATACCTGTTGCGCGTTTAGTGCTAAGTCATCACCTAGTACACCGGCGGTTTTTTTCGCTGCCATCTTAGACATCAATGCAACATCATCCAATACCGCTGCAATGTCATCCAACAGTGTTAGTAAACTTGCTCCAGCCATTTATTTGTCTCTTTTATGGAATTGAATAAGTAACAGAATGTAACACCATTAAATCACTCAGCAAAGTTATGATTTTGCAAAGAATAAAGTCACAAATTGTGTTTTCTGTTGCCGTGGCTTTGAGAGAGGACTAGTCTTGTCTTATCTTTCAAGCACTCAAAAGAAAAAGTATAGATGAAAAGCGGATACACTTACCCAATCGGTACCCCAGGTCAGCCTTGGGGCGAAGCAGAACGTAAAGCTTGGTGCGAACAACGTGACGTAAAACGTAGTTACCAAGATGAAGTTGTGACGAAAATTGATGCTCTTCGTGAACGTTTCGATGTTGAGCAATACGGCGCGCTTTCATACGACGAAGCACGCTTCCCTCTGTTTTGTATCAAAACTCGTAACTGGGATGCAGCAAAGCCTGTTGTTTTGGTAACTGGCGGCGTACACGGCTACGAGACAAGTGGCGTACACGGCGCGTTGAAGTTTGTTGATACACAGGCAGAGCGTTATGCAGAACACTTCAATATTGTGGTTGTGCCATGTGTGAGCCCTTGGGGCTATGAAGTGATTAACCGCTGGAACCCAAATGCGATTGATCCAAACCGCTCTTTCTACGCAGACAGCCCAGCAGAAGAGTCAGCAAACTTGATCAAGCTAGTTGCAACGCTAGGTGATGTTCTAATGCACATCGACCTTCACGAAACCACTGATTCTGACGAGACCGAATTCCGTCCTGCACTTGCAGCGCGTGATGGTCTTGAATACATCGAAGGCATGATCCCAGATGGTTTCTACACGGTCGGTGATACAGAAAACCCGCAACCTGAGTTCCAAAAAGCAGTCATAGAGTCAGTAGCGAAAGTAACGCACATTGCACCTGCTGACGATAAAGGCGAAATCATTGGCTCGCCAGTGGTGCAATTTGGCGTCATTAATTACCCAATGGTAAAACTGGGTTTGTGTGGCGGCGTAACCAACTGCACTTACGGCACCACAACAGAAGTTTACCCAGACAGCCCGAAAGTGACTGATGAAGAGTGTAACGACGCTCAAGTTGCAGCAGTTGTAGGCGGCTTAGACTACGTGCTCGCTCAGCTATAACAAGCGATTCTTATATTGCTCCGGTGTAATGCCGGAGTATTTCTTAAACATGGCAATAAACGGACTGGCTTGGTTGTAACCCAACGTTAGCGCTACCTCTTTTACTGTTTGCCCCTTCCTTAACAACTCCATCGAATGCAGGTAACGCACTCGCAATCGCCACTCGGTAAAACTCATTCCCAATTCACTTTGACAATGGCGAGCTAAAGTACGCTCGGTGGTATGAACCTTCTCCGCCCATTCTCCTAAGCTGATTTCGTCAGTTGGGGCTTCTTCAACAGCTTTTAAGATTGGCTCTAAGTACTTATTGTCTGTAGTTGGCAAAAAGTGATGCTCGACTTCCTGTTTGGCTAACTGATCCAGCAAGACTTGAACGAGGCGCTTGTCCTCTTCGCTCTTAGCAACATTAATATCGCGCTGGCGAAAATCTTCCACAATCGCAGAAACAATGGGCGTCACTTTGATCAAGCTCGTTTTGGATGGAAAGTGCTGAGTCAACTCTGGGTCGATGTTTAAAGAGCAGTACTCCAGAGGTTTACGGTTGTAACTGGTGTGTCGTATGCCAGCAGGCACCCAGATCGCAAGATGCGGAGGCGCTAAGAAACGCGTGTCTTCCGCATCCATCTCTAGTATGCCGCCACTGATCAGTTGAACCTGCCCCCATGGATGGCTGTGTATACGAGTTTCCGTGTTCGACAGAAAGGCTTCGAAATTCATAAATACATCTGATGGTGCTCTATCGATTGATAATGATGGATGAAGATTCCTTGTACTCTTTTTCAAATTTGTCTTCCTATCGCTTACGATGTCTTTCCAGAGATACATTTCATTATAAAGACCTGTCAGACTAGCGCCATTAATTATTCTGCGATGAGGTTCTCATGGTTTATTTGCTTCCGTTTTTTACTGTCATGATTTGGGGTGGAAATTCCATCGTAAATAAAATGGCAGCAAGTGCCATCGAACCAAGTGCCATGAGCTTCTATCGTTGGTTTGTCGCTATGGTACTTCTGACGCCATTTTGCTTACCAGCGGTTATCAAACAGCGTCATGTGATTCGCCCATACTTGGCTAAGTTAGCGTTCCTTGCGCTACTTGGCATGGTACTAAACCAATCACTCGGCTATTACGCGGGTCTTACGACGACCGCTTCTAACATGGCTCTGATTACCTCTCTCGTCCCATTGATCAGCGTTTTCTTGAGTGTGCCATTATTGGGTAAGTCGATTTCCATGCTGAGCGTAGCAGGTGGCGTGATTTCATTAGCCGGTTTGGCGTTTATGCTGGGTCACGGTGACATTACCTACTTCCTACATCAAGACATGACGCAAGGTGACAGTCTAATGCTGTTAGCTGCGCTTTGTTACGCGATTTACTGTGTGCTACTAAAACGCTGGAAAATGCCTTTCAGCAGCATGACCTTGGTATATATGCAGGGCTTTTTCTCGCTGGTTATGCTAACTCCGTTGTGGTTGAGCAGTGATCAACTTCTACCAAGCCAAAGTGCGCTACCATTAATTGCTTATGCGGGCATTGCTGCCTCTATCTTCGCGCCTTTAATGTGGGTGAAAGCGATTGATTTGATTGGTGCAGATTCAAGTGCCATGTTCATGAACCTGATGCCGGTGGTTTCTGTAGCATTAGCTTCGACCATGCTCGGCGAAGAAGTCCATGTTTACCACATCATTGGCGGTATGCTGGTTATCTCTGGCGTCATCTTGTCGCAAATTAAGATCCGCAAGAAAGTTCAATCACCGAGCCCGGAGCTGCCATCAGCGACATCTTAATTCAATCTCATAAGCCACGGCACCCACCGTGGCTTTTTTGTACCCCATATCTTTTGCTGCTAGCACTGACAAAAAAGTTAATATTTTGTTGCACTCCCTATTCCAGTATCGATTTCTTGCTGATACATTGGATCTAATAGCAACGAAAATAACAAAGGAATGTAAGCGCTCCATAAAA
>NZ_JAHGAH010000449.1:0-1114 GCF_030248475.1 Vibrio sp. D173a | reverse complement strand
GTTCATGGGGCGCATACGGTCTTTTGCCATCAATGGCGCCTTTCTCTAGTTCGTAAAGTGGGCTGGTGCTATGGTTGCTCCAGCGATGATCTTCGCGTGATTTCTTACGATATTGCGTTGGTGTCACACCAATATAATTCTGAAAAGTCTCATAGAAACGGCTACTCGAGTTAAAACCTACCGTTAAGGCAATGTCCAATATTGTCCGGTCGGTATCACTCAGCAGTGCTCTGGCGTGGTTAATCCGCATCGCCGTTATGTATTGCTTGATGGTCATCTGCATGGTTCGTTGGAATACGTTCATCGCATAATTGGTATGCAGCCCAATGTGCTCTGCGATGTCTTTGATCGTAATCGGCTGGTTATGGTGGGTGGCAATGTATTCCAGCATCTGACTGACGTAAAACTGCGAGTGTTTGGAGACGCCTTTTTTGGTCGACTTCTCTTGTCGATTGATGACAAGTTGCTCCCAGCCATCAAGGCACATTCGCTTTAACATGAGTCCGATTTCATCTATCGCTAATTGCTGACGGCTTTCTGAAGGGTGACTAATTTCTTCTGCCCAACGCGCTAACTCAAATTCACTGACCAATGCATTCGAGCTGGACTGCAATACACAGCCATGAGTGATCTGATTGACGAAGTCTCGATTTAGCGTCCAAGACATAAAGTGGTGAATCGGAATATTGATGATCCCCATATTATAACTCTTGCCCGGGTCGGTGAGCCTATGAGGCACTGACGCCCAAAACAATCCTATCGAGCCTGCTTTCACCACTATTGGACTGCCGTTAATGATATACTCGACATCATCCCCGAAAGGAATGTTTACCTCTACTTGTCCGTGCCAGTGATAACCCGGCATAGAGTGGGGCGGCCTGAGCTCAATATCGATCTTTTCATAAGATGAGTACAACGGCAGAGGGCTCACCGAGACATTGTCGGAGGAATATTTATCCTGAATGACCACTTTCAGTGCATCGGACTCTAACTTAGGCATCACCCACCTCTTAGGAAACTGTATAACTTCCTTGTAGCAAATCTGCTGGAGCAAAACTCAGAACATCCTCAAAAACACGGACTACTCCGTTTTATTTTCAGCCCTAAACCACCT
>NZ_JAHGAH010000448.1:0-944 GCF_030248475.1 Vibrio sp. D173a | reverse complement strand
AAGACTGGTGCTAAGTACCCACTAGCTGACTACGAAATCACGCCAAACATGGCTATCGTTGATGCTAACCTAGTAATGAACATGCCTAAGTCTCTAACAGCATTCGGTGGTTACGATGCAGTAACTCACGCTCTAGAAGCTTACGTATCTGTTCTTGCGAACGAGTACTCAGACGGTCAAGCTCTACAAGCACTGAAGATGCTTAAAGAGTACCTACCTTCAAGCTACGCGAACGGCGCAAACGACCCAATCGCTCGTGAGAAAGTGCACAACGCGGCAACGATCGCTGGTATCGCGTTTGCTAACGCATTCCTAGGTGTTTGTCACTCAATGGCGCACAAGATTGGTGCTGAGTTCCACCTACCTCACGGCCTAGCGAACGCACTACTAATCTCGAACGTTGTACGTTACAACGCGAACGACAACCCAACTAAACAGACTGCATTCTCTCAATACGACCGTCCACAAGCACGTCGTCGTTACGCTGAAGTTGCTGACCACCTAGGCCTAAGCCAAGAAGGTGACCGTACTGCTCAGAAGATTGAACGTCTACTAGCATGGTTGGACGAGCTGAAAGGCGACTTAGACATCCCAATGTCTATCCAAGCTGCAGGTGTTTCTGAAGCTGACTTCGTAGCGAAACTAGACGAACTAGCTGTTGAAGCGTTCGATGACCAGTGTACAGGTGCTAACCCACGTTACCCTCTAATCACTGAGCTAAAAGAAGTACTAATGGCTTCTTACTACGGTAAAGCGTTCGTTGAAGGCGAAACTTTCGAAGGTACAACTGTTATCAAGAAGAAAGCAGACCAAGTAGCGAAAGAAGCAGCACCAAAAGCTAAGAAAGAAAAAGCTAACGCATAAGTAAGACGTTAGTTATGAAGTAGGTTTTCGCTAGCACGAAACTTACAATCGGGAAACTCAAAGCCCCAGTCGAAAGACTG
>NZ_JAHGAH010000447.1:0-720 GCF_030248475.1 Vibrio sp. D173a | reverse complement strand
CAAAGCTGCCTTCTTAGCGTCTCCTGACAGTGCCAATTTTCCGCCAAGATCCACTCAACAATTGCACTGGCAACATCCGGATAAGAGACCATTTCAGCCTGTTTTTCACCTAACCAAGCACGCAACCCAGCAGGGTCAAGAAAGCTCATGGTTTGGGCAAGGCCTAAGGCCTCTAGCGTAGCGACGTTACTCTGTTGTTCAAACTGTCCATCCAGTGGTTTCAATAGTAGCTTTTTACCCAACGTCATCGCCTCAGAAGGAAGCTCAAAGCCACCGTTAGCAATCACACCAGAACAGGCATGTAGGTCTACTTGGAAGTTGTCATGGCTGAGCGGTTTGAACACGATGTTCTCGACGGTACGCTGCTCAATAATTTGAGGGTGATAACAGACAAACTGATGGGAGATAAACTTGACCAGTAAGTCAGTCACATCATCGAGGTCTTCAAACGGCAGGTAAACCAAGCTGAATTCAGAACCGCTATCGGTAGAGGTTCGCTTCTCATGCTCTGTAAGCGTATGGACAATTGGCGGCAAGATCGGTTGTTCAAAATGGTACCAGTGCAATCCAATGTAGTGCTCGGTCGGTGCAAAGTGTTGGATCACCGAATGCTCTATCCAGTTTCCCCCCTTCTTCGGCACATCATAGCGAAATGCGTTCTGATGACTAATGCCAATACACGGCACCTTCTGTCTCTTCGCCGCCCACGCGGAAACAGGT
>NZ_JAHGAH010000446.1:0-821 GCF_030248475.1 Vibrio sp. D173a | reverse complement strand
TCCATATCAAGAGTGGTGAACGCGTCATTCTCTTTCATGTATGAGTTAGCCGTGTTAACTGAACTCGGTGCAAGATTAGGCAGACGAACCGCAAATCCGTTGAGGTAGTCAGCGCCTACCGCCACTAAGCGACCATCAATCGTTGATTTAACGACTTTTCCGTCTTTAAGAATCTCAGTAATACGGTAGCGAAGAACTGCGTCATTCATGTCGTAGTCGGCTTTGTAAGGCCAATTATCTTCGAATGCTAACGTCGCATAACCCGATGCACTTGGGAAATAGCGAGCAGTTGCGCCATCGTTGAGAACATCGACTTGGATATCAACAACCTCACCAGATGTTGAACCGCCATAGTATTCAAGGTTGGTTTGTTGACTGAAACGGAATCGCGCCCAAGTCGTACCAGTTAATGCGTTAACATCGACGTTGAGGAAAAGTTCGTTTTCGCCGGCATCAAGTTGATAATCAGAGAAGACTTTCTCGTTCTCGCCATCGAAGCTGCCGTCTTGGTTCCAGTCTATCCATGCTGATAAGTAACCTGTGGTAGAGGCTTCTATCATTACTTTGGAATCCAAACCTGCTTCGAGTGCGGTGACAAATCCGATACCACCGTTAGTCCACTCGTCGTCGACACCTGTTGTCTCATCAGACTGAGGAGACACAAAGCCATCCTGTTCGCCATCTGGGGCTTCGCTACCTAGCCAAGTCACGCCATCAAGTTCATGTCGAGGACCGTTACTGTTAAGCAGTGTTAGATAACTGTCTGGTGCATCACCAAAATCGATATTCGAGTCTTCATCAATGACAGGAGCGTTTGCGCA
>NZ_JAHGAH010000445.1:0-893 GCF_030248475.1 Vibrio sp. D173a | reverse complement strand
GTTTATGGCCTCTTAGAGGCCATTTTTATAGGACTCGATTCATGTCTCAATGCCCTTGCGGTAGTAAACAAAGCTACGCTACGTGCTGTGAAATAGCACATAACGACCACCACAGTGTAACCACCCCTGAACAGCTAATGCGTTCTCGATACAGCGCACACGTACTTGGTCTCGTAGATTATGTGGTGAATACCTATCATCCAAGCTGCCACGCTGAAGAGCAACGCGAAGGTATTGCTGAGTCGATTGATAGTGATTGGGCCGGGCTTGAGGTAGTAAACGCAGAACCGGGTGCTAATAACGACGAAGGGTATGTGGAATTTAAGGCTTACTTTAATGAAGACGGCGCACAATACTGCATGCAAGAGCGTTCCCGTTTTGTGCGTGAAGACGGCCTGTGGTTCTATATCGATGGTGAATTCCCAGAGCAAAGTCAACCAGAGCCAGAGATTGACCCTCGCCTCAACCAAACGGTAGAGAGCTTTAAAATTGGCCGCAACGATCCATGTATCTGTGGCAGTGGTAAGAAGTATAAAAAGTGCTGCGGATAACTCGTACGACGAAGAGATTAGATTAAGAGAAGAGATTCCTGATGTCGCTCTGGCTCCTCTGAATGAAAAATAATCATAGGTTAGAAAAGTAACACAGGAGCTTAGAAGTCTTGAAGCTATAAAGCTCTGAGGTTTGGAAAACTAAAAGCCCCGAAAACATTTTTGCTTACGGGGCTTTTGTTTAGTTCACTGTATAAGGTCGTCGATTACTTATGACGTTCTTTAAGCTTGTTGACTACATCGTTCATCGACAAGCCTTGGTCTTGAAGCAGAACCATTAGGTGGTAAATCAAATCCGCAGATTCGCAAACTAACTCCGCCTTATCACCCGACGTCGCCGCA
>NZ_JAHGAH010000444.1:0-765 GCF_030248475.1 Vibrio sp. D173a | reverse complement strand
TTTCATCTTCTATTTGCTTAGTGGCTTCACGTCCATGATTCGGCTGTTCAATCGCTTCCATCAGGTATTGCTGTTTGTCTGTGCTGTATTTGAGCGCTTCTGCGGTGATCTGGATAGATTGCGCCATGGCAGAGATGTTGCTGGTGGCTTGGACCAGTGTGTGTTGCATTGGCTTGAGGATCAGCAGGTATATAGCGACCAAAGCGAGCACAATCACTCCCACCACTGCAATCAAGGCGATCAGGATCTTGGTTTGGATATCGTCGAGTAGCGTCTGACTGGTTTGCTGAAAGGTGGCTCGTGAGTGCTCGAACACCTCAGGAAGATGATTGAGAGATTGTGTGGTTGAAGCGCTGAGCTCGTTAATGCTGGCAATGGTTTGATTGAGTGCCTGTTGCTGGTCGTCGCTGAGGTTAGGGTTATTAACAATAGACTGTAGCGACTCTGAAATGGTCTGCAGTGACTGGCTGGCTTCCTTAGCGTATTTCTCCATGCCATCTAAATCGAGGGTCATGTCGACATTCATCAGAGCAGGCGGTGGCGACTGAGGCTCTTCGGCCTGTAATAGCGGTGGTAATAGCATGATGATGAGCGCCAAAATTCGCACGGGTACGCATTTTTTTAACATGAGCCTTCCTTTCCCATTATTGTGTTAGATAGGAGTGATCTAACTATTGTTGTTATCTATCTGTTCTATTTCTGACTTTTAGTATGGATCACTGCTGAGTGCTAACCGATTAAAATTAGACAAAAAAATACCCTGCT
>NZ_JAHGAH010000443.1:0-754 GCF_030248475.1 Vibrio sp. D173a | reverse complement strand
CATACGCTCACACAGACACGCCATGAAAGTAATTTGTTGCCAAGGTTCGAGTTTTTCAAGACGAACCTGAAGTGGATTCTGTAGCATAGTTACTCAATAGTTGCAGAAAAAGACAGCGAAAGTGTACTTGATAAACCTTAGGGAAAAAAGGTAAGCCGATGAACAATTTCACCAATAAACTCTATATTCTCACCGAGCACGACGAGACCTATCAACAACTGGTCCTTGAACACGCCTTACCCGACCTAGAAATCACCGAAGACGCCGCGGAGGCTGACATTGTACTCGCGGCTCCACCTATGGTTGCTCAACGCTTGAGCGAGTTCAGCAAGCTGGATTGGCTGTAAAGCACATATGCGGGTATGAACGCTCTAGCTAGCCCTGAGCTTCGTCAAGATTACACACTCACCAACGTCAGAGGCATCTTCGGACCACTCATCGCTGAGTATGTCATGGGTTACAGCGTCAGCCACTACCGCCACTTTCAACACTACCACCAGCAGCAAGCTCAAAAGCAGTGGCAGCCACAGCTTTATCAATCACTCAGCGGACGCACCATGGTGATCCTTGGTACCGGTTCAATTGGCAGCCATCTCGCCAAGGTGGCGCAAGCCTTCGGTATTCAAGCGATTGGGGTTAACCGCACTGGCATACCACCACGTCAAACTTCATTTGATAGCACTTACCACATCAACGAAGCGCACGTCGCTCTCAAACAAGCGGATATCATCGTCAATACCCTGCCCTCGACGCC
>NZ_JAHGAH010000442.1:0-654 GCF_030248475.1 Vibrio sp. D173a | reverse complement strand
TTACGACAGCGACTCTATTCTCTCCCTCAAGCACGATCCACAACACATCATCATCTACGGTGCGGGTGTTATCGGTTGTGAGTACGCGTCTATCTTCCGTGGTTTGGGCGTTAAGACCGACCTTATCAACACTCGAGACCGCCTACTCTCTTTCCTTGATAACGAAACATCCGATGCTCTTTCATACCACTTCTGGAACAGTGGTGTAGTGATTCGTAATGATGAAACGTTTGAGCGTATTGAAGGCACAGATGATGGCGTCATCATCCATCTTGAGTCCGGTAAGAAAATGCGCGCCGACTGCTTGCTGTACGCCAATGGCAGAACGGGTAACACAGACAAACTCAACCTGGGAGCGGTTGGCCTAGAATCAGATTCTCGTGGGCAGGTCTCTGTTAACGCCAACTATCAAACCAACGTCAGCCACGTATATGCAGTGGGTGATGTGATTGGCTACCCAAGCTTAGCCAGCGCCGCGTATGACCAAGGTCGATTTGTGGCACAAGCGATTGTGAAAGGCGAAGCGGAGAGCCACCTTATCGAAGACATTCCAACAGGTATCTACACCATCCCGGAGATCAGCTCGGTCGGTAAGACGGTACAAGAGCTAACCGCAGCGAAAGTACCTTATGAGGTTGGACGCTCGTCATTCAA
>NZ_JAHGAH010000441.1:0-1312 GCF_030248475.1 Vibrio sp. D173a | reverse complement strand
TTGGGGGCCACTTCTCATCGCTATGGATTTTAATTGGGTGGGCTATTGATCTTATATTGCTATCGTTTAAAGATGTGAAAAAACACATTAGGTGGTAAGCAGCCCCCATTGTTAGGTTAAATGCGGCATTATGGTTGACCATGTGATCATGTTTGCTTTTTTTTTGTAAAGAAGTTTCGATCGAAATAATTTCTTGGTAATCACCCAAATCAATTGCAACTGGTAATTCTTCAGGTAATTCTAAACTGTTTTCTTTAGCTGCGATGAGTTGTGGGGCTAGGGTGAAAAATAGTTTGCTTAAACGAGTGACTAAGAGTTTCTCTT
Source organism: Vibrio sp. D173a (assembly GCF_030248475.1). Classification (NCBI taxonomy): domain Bacteria; kingdom Pseudomonadati; phylum Pseudomonadota; class Gammaproteobacteria; order Vibrionales; family Vibrionaceae; genus Vibrio; species Vibrio sp. D173a. The sequence goes on along the minus strand of NZ_JAHGAH010000441.1, from coordinate 988 downwards.
CGTCTTCAGAGTAGCCTTTGAAAGGATTAGAGCTTTTAGAGTAACCACGATGTAGGTTTGACCATAGCTCAACAGGTAAACCACACCAAGCCAATGCAATGCGGAGTTGTGATAGGGAGCTCGAAGCCGTTCCTTCCTTAATGCCAACCTCTTCCCCGTGATTCATTTCCCATAATTTTTTTGATGGCTTGTACACTTTGATACGATGCCTAAGCTCACCATCATTTCCGGCGTACTTTAAGTACCCTTCTTTCGAGAAGGGGTTAATATTCATCGAGTCACAATAGACAATAAATGACCTAAGGCTCTCATAAGCTTTTGTTACTGAGAATGCAGATTTGCTATTCTCAACATATTTCTTAGCCTTTTGACAAAAACTTCTGATGAAATGCACTCTATTTTCAATTTTGCAGTTGTTTCTATCAGCTTTTAGGTGAAGCAAGTGAGAAATATCAAAGCCTGTAATCCCTCTTTGTTTGCGATCCCTATATGGAATAAAGAATTGCATTGAGATAACGTTGTTATTATTTCTCGTGCTCTTAATCGCTTTTGAGGTTCTAGCTAGCGGGCTTTTTGCCATGTTACCAGTCTCCATTTATCTTGTTGTTTTTGCTCATTGCGATTTTTAGCTGGTAATCAAGCTTGTTCATGAACTTAATGTATTTTTCAGTGGTTGATGTGCTTGCGTGCCCCATGAGTACGGCTAACTCATCCATAAGGTAGTCATAGCTAACATTTCGCTCTTTTGACTCCTCCCAAAGCCAGTGAGTAGCAAAGGTAGAACGTAAATCATGAATTCGGTAATACCAAGAAGAGTCCACTTCGCGAATCTGCTTTCTAAAGTTTGAAAAGTGCGTTTCTAATGTATTGGCTGAGTAAGGCTCGCCCTTGTTTGAGAGAAATAGGTATTCAATGGTATCCATTTCGCTACCTGCCTGAACAAGCTCATTGCGCTTGTTTAGGTTTTTAAGGGCTTTGTTGCGTAATT
>NZ_JAHGAH010000440.1:0-580 GCF_030248475.1 Vibrio sp. D173a | reverse complement strand
GTCGAAAGGCATTCAAGAGCTTGAGGAAGACAGAGCGCTATTGATGGCGGGTATCAGTCATGACCTGCGTACGCCATTGACTCGTATTCGTTTAGCGACGGAGATGATGTCGCCGGAAGACAGCTACTTAGCCGAAGGTATTATCAGTGATACGGAAGAGTGTAATGAGATCATCAGCCAGTTTATGGATTACCTAAAACCTGTTGACCGTAACTCGTTCCAAGCTGTGTTCTTAGAAGATATTGCTGGTGAGGTGGCGAGCTCTGAGGGTGGCTATGAGGTAGAAATTGAAACTGACCTCGCTTCTAACATGAAACCCGCTTTGGGTAACCCAATTGCCATTAAGCGCGCTATCAGCAACTTAGTGGTTAACTCCCTACGCTATGGTAATGGCTGGGTTAAAGTCACTACGGGTATGACCGCGGATAATAAGCTCGCTTGGGTGACTGTTGAAGATAATGGCCCCGGTATTCCTCAAGATCAGATCAGTAAGCTGTTTGAACCCTTCACTCGAGGCGATACCGCGCGTGGTAGTGAAGGTACTGGTTTAGGTTTGGCGATTGTGAAGCGCATTGTCAGT
>NZ_JAHGAH010000044.1:0-10559 GCF_030248475.1 Vibrio sp. D173a | reverse complement strand
TTTGTTGCTACGCGTTTATTGGCATTACGCTTCATGAAAGAAGTTGATGAGCTAACGAAAGAAAGTTGTGAAAAGGTATTGGGCCAAAAAGCTTGGAAGCTACTATGGTTGAAACTAGAAAGTAAGACGTTACCTAAAGAAGTACCCGATATGGGTTGGGCGAACAAAAATCTCGCTAAATTAGGCGGTTGGAAAGATACCAAAAGGACGGGTAGAGCTTCAATAAAGGTGCTTTGGGAAGGATGGTTTAAACTACAAACCATCCTTGAGGGCTACGAACTCGCAATGTCTCTTGATCACTAGACTTGTGATCAAGAGACAGGCCGATCGGCAGCCTTTTTTGTTATTTAGCCCGTTGGTTTTCATTGTTCATATTAATATCAACTACCGATCACATTTGTGCGTCAATATCCCCTTCTTTGTTGAACTTAATCACACTTTTCGGTAGCATTCGCCGACTCAAGTTTTCGACACCATTCTGATGCTGCTCTTTTTTTACTACGGTTTGTACTGTTAGAAGCGACTTCGCTTCCCCATCAGTACTTGTGCAATACGAATATGTGTCGGGAGAAATTCATCGCCAAGAGAACCCAATTTAAAACATGTTCGAATTTCCTCAATTTTCTAAGCACTCTGTAAAAAACGATGTGCTATCAGGTCTTACGGTTGCGCTAGCACTGGTTCCTGAAGCTGTAGCATTTGCATTCGTTGCTGGTGTAGACCCTATGGTTGGTTTGTACGCAGCCTTTATCGTCGGCCTTATCACCTCAATTTTCGGTGGTCGTCCAGGTATGATTTCTGGCGCAACCGGCGCTATGGCGGTAGTTATGGTGTCGCTAGTGGCGACTCACGGCGTTCAATATCTGTTTGCCGCAATTATGCTCGCAGGTATTCTTCAGATCGCAGCAGGTCTATTCAAACTGGGTAAATTCATTCGAATCGTTCCACACCCAGTAATGATTGGTTTTGTAAACGGTCTGGCTATCGTTATCTTCCTTGCGCAGCTAGGTCAGTTTAAAGCGCCTGACATCAACGGCATGCTGACTTGGCTACCACAAGACCAAATGCTGCTAATGCTTGGCCTAGTGGCGCTGACAATGGGTATCATTCATTTCTTACCAAAAATCACCACAGCTGTGCCTTCTTCACTTGTTGCGATCGTAACAGTAACGGCTCTAGTGGTTGGTTTAGATCTAGAAACACGTACGGTAGTAGACTTCCTACGTACTATGTCTGGTGACGAAGCAGCAACGTTGGCGGGCTCTCTTCCAACCTTCTCTATTCCAGCTGTACCTTTCACTCTTGAAACACTGCAGATCATCTTACCTTACGCAATCATTCTTGCTGCTATCGGTCTGATTGAGTCTCTACTGACGCTGACGGTACTAGATGAAATGACCAATACTCGTGGTCAATCAAACCGTGAATGTATCGGCCAAGGCATGGCGAACATGACATGTTCAGTGTTCGGTGCAATGGGTGGTTGTGCGATGATTGGTCAGTCAATGATCAACGTAAACTCCGGCGGTCGTGGTCGCTTATCAGGCATCGTTGCAGCTATTGCCCTACTGATGTTTATCCTGTTTGCTTCTTCATTGATTGAAATGATTCCACTGGCTGCGCTAGTTGGTGTTATGTTCATTGTGGTAATCGGTACATTCGAATGGGCAACGTTCAAACTTGCGCGTCGTGTACCTAAGCAAGATTTCTTCGTTATCGTTCTAGTAACAGTAGTGACTGTACTGACTGACCTAGCGGTTGCAGTTGCTGTTGGTGTGATTGCATCTGCGCTAATGTTTGCATGGCAGCATGCTAAACATATCTACGCAGACACGCGTCTAAACGAAGAAGGTTCAAAAGAGTACAAGATCCACGGCCCTATCTTCTTTGGTTCTGCTGCAAACTTCCTTGAGTTGTTTAATGCTCAAGACGATCCTAAAGACATCATTGTCGATTTTGCAGACTCTCGCGTAACAGACCATTCAGCTATTGAGGCAATTGAGACTCTGGCTGAGCGCTACGCTGTACTAGGTAAAACACTTCACCTACGTCACCTGAGCCCTGACTGCCGCAAGCTTCTAGATAAAGCGGGCAGCTTGGTTGAAATCAACGTGAAAGAAGACCCAAGCTACAAGGTTGCAACCGACGTACTTGCAGGTTAATGAAAACGAAAAAGGGATGAGCATGACTCATCCCTTTTGCTATCTGTCGCTTGTCACTACTTAGAGCTTTTTCAAAATCACTTCCGACGCATCTTCAATCAAATCCAGTACCAATTCAAAACCCGCATCTCCGCCATAGTATGGATCCGGAATCTCGTCATAGTCTGAATCACCATGACTTAAGAATAACGACACTTTGTGGCGATGCTCTGTCGGACAAATATCCAATAGATCGGCAAGATTCGCTTTGTCGGCCGCTAACACCATATCAAATTCATCAAAGTCCCCTATCGTTACCTTACGAGAACGCATTCCTTTAAACGAATAGCCTCGTTGCTTTCCTGCTTGCATAGAGCGTGCATCGGGAGGATTTCCGGCGTGGTAACCAATGGTCCCTGCGGAGTCCACTTCCACTGAAATACCCAGTTCTTTAGCTTTTGCTCTTAATACTGCTTCACCTGTTGGCGAACGACAAATGTTTCCCATACAAACAACGAGTAGTTTCTTCATTTTATTCCCTGAATTATCGATGGTTTTTCTTCACCAACTGTTGGTCTATCATAACGAGATAATTCGATGAACCCAAGTAACCACGGGCAAAGCACACAACGGAATTGAGGAAGTATTATGTCTATCGAAGAAAACAAAGAAGCACGCCATAAGGCTCGCCAACAGAAAGTAAAAGAGCAGGTAGACACTAAAATCGCCGCTGCCCAAGAAGAAAAAGGCCTACTACTTATCATCACTGGTAATGGTAAAGGTAAATCGACATCTGGTTTTGGCACCATAGCGCGTGCCGTTGGCCATGGATTGAAATGTTCCGTCGCTCAGTTTATCAAAGGTACATGGGACAATGGCGAGCGCAACCTACTAGAGAAGCTCGGCGTTGAGTTTCAAGTGATGGCAACGGGCTTTACTTGGGAAACGCAAAATAAAACCGCCGATACACAGGCCGCTCAATTGGTGTGGCAAGAGTGTAAGCGTATGCTTAAAGATGAATCGATTGATGTGATTCTGTTTGATGAGCTGACGTACATGGTGAGTTATGGCTATATCGACTTAGACGAAGTGGTCGAAGCGCTGAACAACCGCCCGAAGATGCAATCTGTTGTGATTACTGGTCGCGGTGCACACCGCACCTTGATTGAGATGGCTGATACCGTTTCCGAAGTGAAGAATGTTAAGCACGCCTTCGAATCTGGTGTAAAAGCCGTAAAAGGTGTCGATTGGTAAGTGTTTAAAGATTTCTCCGAGCGAATAAAGCTCCAAAGAATTCGAATAATGCACAAACTAAAAGGGTTGGCTCAGGCCAACCCTTTTGCTTTTAACGATATAGAGCTAGGAAGCCTGGTTCATTATTTAAATAAGTTCTTCAACAAACCATCTACGGCTTCTTTGGTTTTCTCGTCTTTGATCTTATCCGTTAGCTTGTCTACACCACGGTCAATTTCTTTCTGTGCTTTTTGCTTCAATACGTCATCGAAAACCAGCTTGAATTTAGGATCAGCCCACTTACCAGAAACGTTGATAGGAATAGTGATGTCCTTCAGTTCATCAATGTTCTTACCACCCTGGCCTTCTAACGAGCCCACAATCGAAGTGCTAATAGTGAAGTCGACCGTTTCGTTTAAGTAGTTCGCTTTACCCTTACCACGAACACGAAGAAGTGGAGACTGCGCTTTCATGTTATCGGTAGAAACCACACCTTTGTCCAGCTTCAACGTCGCCGTCATTGCACTAAAGTCTGTTTTCTTAACTTCATCCGTGCCATCTAGGCTTTGACCTTTGAATCGTGCGTAGTTTTCTCGAATCAGTTGAGCAACGTTGATGCCATTCACAGCACCATCGGCAAAATTGATCACGACAGTGCCGGCCAGGTTCTTCTTGATGCCTGTTGGCGTTAGACTCTTACCACTAACGTTCACATCAATGTTGCCTGTACCTTCCAACATGTCGTTGTTTGCCACATCGATCAACAATGGTTGGATATGGACACCTTTAATTGATTTCTTCGCTGAGTAAGTTGCTGGTGATTTACGTGCATCTAGCTTAGCGGTTGCAGTGATCGTACCTTGGTACAACTTAGAGCTGAATGAAGTCAGATCGAACACACCGCGATTGATAGAGAAGCTTGCTTTTACCGCTTCCATCTTCGCGTTAGCGGCTTTGAACTTATCAATCGTAATATCGCCCTTCACATCAAGCGTTTTTAGTGCAGAAAGGTCTGGTTCAACTTCAGGACCAGCAGGAGCACTGTTGCCGCCTGATGCTGATTTACCACCCGATGAAGCCTGCTGGTTCAAGCCAAGGAATTCATCCAAGTCGATGTTAGGACTGTGCACAGCAAAGCGTACTTTCGGAATCTCACCCAAAGTCACGTCCGCTTTACCATCCAATGCAATTGCGTTTGCTGTTAGCTTTTCCAATACGAAGCTCAAGTGACTCTTAGTAAGATCGAAAGAGAGATCTGAAGCCATATCAACTTTCATTGGTGATTGTGGAAGCGCATCTCCTTCAAACGTTGAGTTCAACGTCAACTTGTTCAACTGCACTTTGCTGATAGCTTTATCGACGTTTAACTCACCGCCACCTTGCATATCAAGCTTCATGCCACCTGCTTCGCCTTTTAACGCGTAGCTTAGGTTGTTTACTTTATCGAATTCGAACGTCTCTAAACCGATGGTCGCAGATTCAATTTTGTTGGCCGGATCGCGGTAAGTTGCATCAAAGTTGATGTTTTTCAGAGCGTAACTAGTTAAGCCTTTCGCCAGTTTGAAATCCGCTTTACCTTGCGCTGTAAACGTCTGATCATTCATTTCACCTTTCACGCCGAAGTCTGCCGTTGTCCAGTTATCAAAGGCAAACTGAGAGAGGTTTAAAGAAATATCAGACAGTTTAGTGTAGCTACCCGCTTGCTTGTCTTGGATTTCAACATAGCCATTGGAGATGGTGACGCCAGCTAGATTGATCGTCCAATCAGAAGCCGCACTCTGAGAGTCTGCCGCTTGCTCTGACGTTGCTTCCGTGGTTTTTTCTGCTTGCTGGGTTTGTGCTTTGGTTAGCGCATCAATGTTCTTGGTACCATCTTTCAGCGTTTCAAGGTAGAACTCAGCACCATCAAGAGTGACATTCCCAATTTCCAGTTGTTTGCTGAACAAAGGAGTAACAGACACATCTACGCCGACCGTTTCAACTTTAAACAGATTTGGTTGGCTAAAGCCTTGTGGGTTTCTTAATTCAGTGCGGCCCAGCTCGAAGCCAATTGATGGGAAAAACTGCCAGCTGATGTCCCCGTCAATAACGAGTTCTAAGCCGGTTTGCTTTTGAGCTTGTTCCACTATCAGTGGTTTAAATTGGTTTGGGTTAACAAAAATCACTAACCCTAAAATAACAGCCAAAATCGCCACAATTGGGATGGCAATGATTAAGAGCAGTTTTTTCATTCGCTTTTTCCTTGCTCGAGTGTTTTTACAATTATAAGCACAGACTTGATTAATCGCCGACAGTTCCACAAAAGCGTGAAAAAGGTCCGATTTCGTATTGCAACTGATTAATTTAAAAACAAAAAAAGAAGTGGCACCTAAGGTGCAACTTCTTCATACAAAAATAAAGCGATATAGCCGTCTAAAGGCTTAAGCTTTCAGAAGTTTTGCAATGTGCGCTTTAAGAACGTCAATTGCGATACGGTTTTTACCACCGCGAGGTACGATGATGTCCGCGTATTGCTTAGAAGGTTCGATAAATTGCATGAACATCGGACGAACTGTCTGTTGGTATTGCTTAAGAACAGATTCCATTGTACGACCACGCTCTTCAACATCACGTTTAACGCGACGAAGTAGACAGATATCCAGAGGCGTATCCATAAATACAGTTGCGTGCATTAGGTCACGTAGACGTGGGTCAGTAAGAAGCAAGATACCTTCAAGAATGATGACCTTTTTAGGTGTCATTGGAGTCGTATTGCTTGTGCGAGTGTGCTCTGTGTAGCTGTACTCAGGAACTTCTACAGCTTCGCCACGTACCAATTTCTCTAGGTGTTCGCAGAGTAGGTCGTGGTCCAACGCGCTCGGGTGGTCGTAGTTAGTCTTTACACGCTCTTCCATGCTTAGTTGGCTTTGGTCGTTGTAGTAGCAATCTTCCGTGATGACACCGATTTGATGATCGCCCACTTTCTCGCGAAGCTCATTGTAAATAGTGCTCGCGATCAGACTTTTTCCAGAAGCAGAAGCGCCAGCAATACCTACGATGACGCATTGATTATTATCAGACATTAATTTGCACCCGATGATGATTTTCTAGTCACATAAAGAGATAAACTGCCTGATTATAGGGAGTTCCCCCCTTCGTTACTAGTTGGAATTAGGGTTTCGTTATAAGTTTCTGTCTGCTCAGAGGATCAACCTCCAAGCAAACGTTTATATGTACAATATTCAACCAGCATCGATATTAAACTCAGTTCACCATGGTAAAACTGATTGCATCTGGTTTTGCTTTGCCTTGCCAATACATTGTACAACACACGCGATCTGCGAGCAGTTTGTAGTAGCCAGCGTGCTCGCTTTCTGGACGTCGTGCCACAGTTGGAATGCCAGCATCAATGTCTTCTCGCATTGAAATATGGAGTGGTATTTGCCCTAACAGCGCCAAACCAAATTCTTGCGACATTTTCTCTGCACCACCAGTACCGAAAATATGCTCAACCGCGCCACACTGACCACAAATGTGGTAACTCATGTTCTCAACAACGCCGACAACTGGCACATTGACTTTATGGAACATGGCCGCGCCTTTACGCGCATCCGCTAAGGCAAGATCCTGCGGTGTCGTGACAAGCACTGTACCTGTTACTGGGATCTGCTGTGAAAGCGTTAACTGAATGTCACCCGTGCCCGGTGGCATATCAATAACCAGATAATCAAGCTCAGGCCAATCCGTTTCTGTCAGCAGTTGTGATAGCGCTTTGGAGGCCATAGGACCACGCCAAATAGCCGCTTCCGACTTATCCACCAAGTAACCGATAGAATGAGTATAGATGTCATGAGCAAAAATAGGCTCCATCCATTTCGCATCACGGACTTCAGGCTTCGCGTCTTCTTGCCCCAACATCATAGGAACTGATGGACCATAGATATCAGCATCTAACAAGCCAACTTTCGCACCCGACTGTGCAATAGCTAAAGCAAGGTTAACCGCTGTTGTCGATTTACCCACGCCTCCCTTTGCCGAGCTGACCGCAATGATGTTTTTCACGCCTTTAACAGCATTGGTAACTTGCGTCTCAAGCGCTTTAACCTTTATCTCGATTTGGAAATCAAACGCAGGGACGTCGCCTGCTGCTTGTTGCTCTTTAATCCAGTCGTTCAGCGCGATTTGAAGTTCGTTGCTCGCGAATGGCAAGGTAATTTGAATACCGCCTTGCGCAGGGATAGCAACCATCCCATTCATATCTGCCCAATTTTCCACCAACTGTGGATGTTGGAACTGGTTTAGCCAATGACAAAAATCTTGTTTTGAAGTGAACTGATGCATGAGGCCTCCTTTATGCATCTAATCGTAGCACCCAGCGGCGAGATTCAGAACCCCAAAAAAACTAAGGCAATCCATGGTTTGATGCCTTGGCGTCAGGGAGCTCATGGGGTAGTATTACCCTCTATTTTTTATACCTATCAAAAAGCGATTATTAAGTATGGCAAACGATCCAAGAAAACTGCTGGTAACTTGTGCCCTTCCGTACGCTAATGGTTCGATTCACCTAGGTCACATGCTTGAGCACATTCAAGCTGACATCTGGGTTCGCTACCAACGCCTACGTGGCAACACTGTAAACTTCATCTGTGCTGACGATGCTCACGGCACGCCAATCATGCTAAAAGCACAACAGATGGGTATTACGCCAGAAGAGATGATCGCTGCAGTAAGCGAAGAGCATCAAAAAGACTTCGCTGGCTTTGATATTAGCTTTGATAACTACCACAGCACACACTCAGAAGAGAACCGTGAGCTAGCTTCTCACATCTATCTTGAGCTGAAGAAAAACGGTTTTATCTCTAGCCGCACTATCTCTCAGTTGTTCGATCCTGAGAAAGAAATGTTCCTACCGGATCGTTTCGTAAAAGGTACTTGTCCTAAGTGTAAGTCAGAAGACCAATACGGTGACAACTGTGATAACTGTGGTGAGACGTACAGCCCAACTGAGCTGATCGATCCAAAATCAGCAGTTTCTGGCGCCACTCCAGTCATGAAAGACTCAGAGCACTTCTTCTTCGACCTACCCCAGTTCGAAAGCATGCTAAAAGAGTGGACTCGTTCAGGCTCTCTACAATCTGAAACGGCTAACAAAATGCAAGAGTGGTTCGAATCAGGCCTGCAACAGTGGGATATCTCACGTGATGCGCCTTACTTCGGCTTCGAGATCCCGGGCGAGGAAAACAAGTTCTTCTACGTATGGCTAGACGCGCCTGTTGGTTACATGGCTTCTTTCAAGAACCTATGTGACAAAACTGAAGGTCTAGACTTCGACGAGTACTGGAAGAAAGACAGCTCGACTGAGCTATACCACTTCATCGGTAAAGACATCGTTTACTTCCACTCGCTATTCTGGCCAGCAATGCTAGAAGGCAGCGGTTTCCGTAAGCCAAACAACGTATTCGTACACGGCTACGTAACGGTAAACGGCGCGAAGATGTCTAAGTCTAAAGGTACGTTTGTTAAAGCAAGCACGTACCTAAAACACCTAGACCCAGAGTGTCTGCGTTACTACTACGCGGCAAAACTAAACAGCCGTATTGACGACCTAGACCTTAACCTTGAAGACTTCACTCAACGTGTTAACGCTGACGTAGTAAACAAGATTGTTAACCTAGCTTCTCGTAACGCTGGCTTCATCTCTAAACGTTTTGAAGGCAAGCTTGCTGAAAACTTTGCAGAGCCTGAGCTATACAACGAATTCGTTGCAGCAGCAGACCGTATCGCAGAGCTTTACGAGACTCGTGAGTTTGGCCGTGCGATCCGTGAGATCACGGCGCTAGCAGATAAAGCTAACCAATACGTTGATGAAAAAGCACCTTGGGTTGTAGCAAAAGAAGAAGGTAAAGATCAGGAACTACAAGAAATTTGTTCTGTAGGTATTAACCTGTTCCGCGTTCTGATGACTTACCTGAAACCAGTGATGCCTGCACTAGCAGCGCGTACTGAAGCATTCCTAAACGAAGAGCTAACTTGGGAAGGCATTGCTGCACCACTAACTGGTCACGAGATCACTAAGTTCAAAGCGCTGTTCAACCGTATCGATCCTAAGAACATCGAAGCGATGATCGAAGCATCAAAAGAAGATGCAGCAGCCGAAATGGCAGCAAAAGAAAAAGCAGAAGCTGAAAAGAACAAAGCTAGTCAAACTGAGCTAGATAAAGATCCAATCGCTGAAGAGATTGAGTTCGATGCTTTCGCAGCGGTTGATATGCGTATTGCTCGCATCATCTCTTGTGAAGAAGTGCCAAAAGCAAACAAACTGCTTAAGTTCCAACTAGACATCGGCGGTGAAACTCGTCAGGTGTTCTCTGGCATTAAGTCAGCGTACAAACCTGAAGAGCTAGAAGGCAAACTAACCGTAATGGTAGCGAACCTAAAACCTCGTAAGATGAAGTTTGGTATGTCTGAAGGCATGATCCTAGCAGCAGGCCCTGGCGGCAGTGACCTATGGATCCTAGAGCCACACGAAGGTGCTCAACCAGGTATGCGTGTAATGTAATTCATTACTCCATGACGCAACTTAGAAATCCTCGCCCAACTCGGCGGGGATTTTTTTCGATTGAATTCACACTTTTGGGGAGAGCCCGCACCAAACTTGTACCAACCATTAATGTTAGCTTTTATAAGTTGATGTTTTAAAACAACTTAACTATTGGCATCAAAACTGCTCTTACTTAGTTGCTAGGTCAAAAGCACTAACAAGGAGTTGGTTATGTTTGTTTTGATTTCTACTCTGATCTCGATTGCTATTCTGGCTGGGATCTATCACTTGGCTGCAAAGCGAGAAAAGCAACATGCTCGTAAGTATCAATTGCTCACCTTATTACGCGATACCGTCCATCTATTGCGCCGTCATCGTGCAGTGACCCACTACTCTATCCAACACCAACAAAATCATGAGAAAGAGATAGAGCCCATCCATCAGGAACTAGGTTATAAACTGCACCAATTAGTGGAAACCTCTCGCTTTGAGAACAAACCCATGTATCGCTTGCTGCAAATCAAAATTGATAAATTGCTCGAGCAGTGGCAGGACAACACTGTTGCACGCAATCAGATGGAGCATGGCAAGCTGATTCGCCACAGTTTGTACCTAATGGATGAGGTCACCCTTGCTTGGCTCGCCATCGCTCAGAGGGACGTATA
>NZ_JAHGAH010000439.1:0-574 GCF_030248475.1 Vibrio sp. D173a | reverse complement strand
AGGTAACTGCCTGCCGCCCACGGTGCAGACTTAGCTTCATAAAGCAGGTCTGTAAGCTGAGTATTGACTTCTCGTTGCCATTGAATACTAGCAATCACTAGCGATGGCCACATAGACCACAACTGATAAGCACCTACAACAACAAGCAATAAAGCACCAGCACCGATCAAGCAGTGACTCGTTTTGAATTGATTTCTTTGCATTGAACTAGAACCTATAATTCTTCTTTTTTATCACACAGCATTACTGAGAATCAGTAACCTTGGCTCAGTTAAGTTTGATTGTTTGAGTAAAGAGCTGACCCAAGGTGTTATCAGGGTCGGCATCAACTGACAACGACATTGCGTAGCTCATCTGTTCTGGAGTCGGGTTAGGTTCAACCAACTCAAGCGCACACTGCCGCTCTAACTCAGGGGATAAGCTAACGTCGCTCTGAGAATTCCAGGACATGTCGACAAAATAACTCGGGTCAAAGATGAGTAGGCGCAGCGTATCTCTTGTGACAGCTTTAGGTTTAGAAAGTGGCAGATCAAAAGTCATCACCAGTTTCGCTTTATCACGTTCAAATTTAGCA
>NZ_JAHGAH010000438.1:0-678 GCF_030248475.1 Vibrio sp. D173a | reverse complement strand
CCAACAAGCTTAGCTATGCTCTCGCCGAAAACTATTTATAAATCCCTCACTGACAAGTGAGATTGCTCTGGAATTACGCTCCAGCTCGCGAAAGGAAAAATCATGTCTCAATATGTTGTATGCGCACTCTACAAGTTTGTCGCACTGGATGATTATCAAGATATCCGCCAACCTCTTACTCAACTGCTTCTCGACAACCAAATCCGTGGCACCCTGCTGCTTGCCCAAGAAGGCATTAACGGCACAGTTGCGGGCTCGCGCGAGTCAATCGATGCGCTGCTTGCTTGGTTCAAGCTTGATGAACGTCTAGCAGATGTTGTCTATAAAGAGTCGTTTAACGAGCAACAGCCGTTCAACCGCACTAAAGTTAAGCTCAAGAAAGAGATCGTGACCATGGGTGTTGAGGGCATTGACCCTCGCCATGTTGTGGGCACATATGTGAAACCAAAAGACTGGAATGAACTGATCTCAGATCCTGATGTAGTACTGGTCGATACTCGTAACGACTACGAAGTCGATATCGGCACCTTCAAAAACGCAGTGAACCCAAACACAGAAACTTTCCGTGAGTTCCCACAATACGTTGAGGACAACTTAGATCCTGCTAAACACAAAAAGGTAGCGATGTTCTGTACGGGTGGTATTCGTTGTGAAAAGTCGACGGCTTACATGAAAGAG
>NZ_JAHGAH010000437.1:0-1231 GCF_030248475.1 Vibrio sp. D173a | reverse complement strand
TGTGATTGGTACAGAGTTTGATTTGAAGCCGTACGACATTGTTTATGTTACGGCGGCACCGATTAGCCGCTGGAACCGTGTAATTGGACAACTTGTTCCGACAATTACCGGGTTCAATGACCTAACCGAAGGCGTGCTGCGCATTCGTAACTGGCCTTAAATAAAGTACATTAAATATCGGGCCGCATTCTGTGTGGCCCAGTTTATATGGTTGATAGCAATCTATGTTTAATAAAATTCTTGTTGTTTGTGTTGGCAACATTTGCCGCTCTCCGACTGGCGAGCGTGTTTTACAAAAACTATTGCCGAACAAACAGGTGGCATCTGCAGGTATCGCTGCAGAAAAAAGCCGTTTGATTGGTAAACCAGCCGATGAAACTGCAATCTTGATTGCAGCAGAAAATGGTGTGGATGTCGAAGACCATCAATCACAACAAGTCACACCTCAGCTTTGTGCTCAGTATGATTTGATATTGGTGATGGAAAAAGGGCATATGGAAGCACTAACCCAGATTTCCCCGGAAGCGCGTGGTAAGACTATGCTGTTTGGCCAATGGATAGGGCAACAAGACATTCCCGATCCTTATCGCCAAAGTCGAGAAGCTTTTGAGCACGCTTATAAGTTGATTGATGAAGCGGCACAAGCGTGGGCGAAAAAGCTTTAATCTATTTAAAAAAGCTTCAATCGATTTAACAAAGCGTTTCACTCATTAGAGTGAGCTTTGAATCATCAGAAACGATAACATAAACGATTTAGGTTGGTTTGTTTTCAATAAGCCAACCGACAAAACAGTACGAGTTTTAGGAAATAGTAATTCGATGACAACACAACCATCTAGGCAAACACAGACTGATAACTCAGATGAAATAGATTTAGGAAAACTGTTTGGTATTTTGCTTGATGCTAAGTGGTGGATTATCTTTACCACGTTTATCTTTGCAGTTGGCGGTGTTGCATTTGCACTGTTATCCACCCCTATCTATCAAGCGGATGCATTAATTCAGATTGAAGAGAAAAGCTCGGGTGGCATCTCTTCAATGGTGGGTGATATGGGCGAACTGTTCGCTCAAGAGTCATCTGCAACCACGGAAATTGAGATCGTCAAGTCGATAATGATCTTGGGTGAAACAGTCGATAAATTTAACTTAACCACGGTGACGTCACCTATTTACGCGCCTGTTGTTGGCAAAGGCATCGCTCGTTTAACGGGTGATGTGAATAACATTTCCG
>NZ_JAHGAH010000436.1:0-668 GCF_030248475.1 Vibrio sp. D173a | reverse complement strand
GGCTAGATTGAAAACCAGAATTTGGTGGTGGTTGATGCGCCGGGGCAGCAAGCGCATCGCCATATTGGCTTGGTTTGGCGCCCTAGCTCTTCACGAGTAAGCACATTCAACCAACTAGCAGAAGTTGTTTCTGAATTACTTTAATCTTTTTTCTATTCACAATAGCAATAAGTATTAAGTTAAATTATTAGTAGTTCGATAAAAAGCACACTGCATCTGGTGTGCTTTTTAGTATTTTATTCTGTTGCTGTGCTTTTATTCGACGGTAAACAATAGAGATCTTATTAAGTAGCTTTCATTCATTTGTGAAATTTCACACGCTTAGTTTTACACATTCTTTTTTGCTCCTTGTTTAACTTCCTTGATGTATATACTTCTCAGTAGTTAAAGACTAACGACATTCTTACGCTTACTCTAAATCAAACGGTTGTTTTAAACTGGGTGCTGCTCAATTTTTCAACGTAATAAAATTACGTAAATCCTCGAAGAGTAAGCAGTGAAATAGCCACTGAGATCACAACCATATAAAGCTTTGAATTTAACTTTTTATTAACTTTAGACCTTTTGCTCTATGTTAGTTTGAGTTAGATTAACTACATGAAGATTAAGACTTATGTCTAGCTATAGTGCGCTTGTAATCGATTTCAAATTTGGAGATGGTAATAAGC
>NZ_JAHGAH010000435.1:0-1549 GCF_030248475.1 Vibrio sp. D173a | reverse complement strand
TGAGTAGTATTCAACAAAACATTGAACATATCACCTCTCAAATTCGACACGACGAACAAAAGTGCGGTCGTTCTCCAGAGTCAGTGCAACTTCTAGCAGTAAGCAAAACTAAACCTGTCGAGGCAATTCTCGAAGCTTACCAAGCTGGCCAAGAGGCGTTTGGTGAAAACTACGTCCAAGAGGGCGTCAGTAAAGTTCAGCACTTTGCCGAGCATTATCCAGATAATCGAATCGAATGGCACTTCATTGGTCCAATTCAATCCAATAAATCACGCCCTGTTGCTGAACATTTCGATTGGGTTCACACCATCGATCGCGCTAAGATCGCTCAGCGCCTCAATGACCAACGCCCAAGCGAGCTAAAACCGCTACAAGTTCTGATTCAAGTTAATACCAGTGGTGAAGAATCAAAATCTGGCGTCGCCGATGCAGAAATATTCGAGCTGGCTGAGTTGATTTCTCGCCTGCCAAACCTCACGTTAAGAGGGTTGATGTCGATTCCTGCCAACGTGCCAGATTACGAATCACAACTTCGCGCATTCAAACAACTTGAGGAGCTAAAGCAAAAGCTAGCTCAGCAATACCCAGATGTCGACACGCTGTCCATGGGGATGAGCGGTGACATGGATGCAGCCATCGAAGCAGGTAGCACCATGGTGCGTATCGGCACGGCGATTTTTGGCGCGCGCGACTACAGCAAACAGCAATAAAAGCGACTCGTTGTTAGACACTGTGAATTTGAGTCTGACCGCCTTTCTTTAGGCAGTCAGAGCAAAGTGGTGCAATTATACACCTGAGCGCACAACAAATTGTAAGAATTTATATTTGGAAATCAGACATATGGAACATAAAAAGATTGCCTTTATCGGCGCAGGAAACATGGTGCGTGCGATTGTTTCTGGTCTTGTAGCAAATGGCTACCCAGCACAGAACATCATTGCAACCGCCCCATCAGAGACGCGTCGCCAACCTCTTGAGCAAGACTTTGGCATCCGTACCACCAGCGATAACATCGCAGCCGCGACAGAAGCGGATGTTGTGGTATTGTCTGTGAAACCACAAATGATGGAAGACGTGTGTAAACCACTGCAATCTATCGACTTCAGTGACAAACTGGTTATCTCCATCGCAGCGGGCATCAACTGTTCACGTTTGGATGGCATGCTAGCGACTAAGCTCAACTTGGTTCGCGTGATGCCAAATACACCATCGCAACTTGGTTTGGGCATGAGTGGCCTTTATGCGCCTGAACATGTGCAAGAACAAGATAAAGCCTTCGCGGCAGAGCTAATGCAAGCCTGCGGTAAGGTATGCTGGGTTGAACAAGAATCTGGAATCAACAATGTGATTGCAGCGGCAGGCAGCGCACCGGCTTACTTCTTCCTGTTTATGGAAGCGATGCAAGCAGAAGCAATTGCTCAAGGTTTCGATAAAGACACGGCTCGCACGTTAGTTCAACAATCCGCACTTGGTGCAGCAAGTATGGTGGTAGAAAACCCACAAACTGAGCTTTCTACACTGCGCGAGAACGTCACATCAAAAGGCGGCA
>NZ_JAHGAH010000434.1:0-736 GCF_030248475.1 Vibrio sp. D173a | reverse complement strand
TTCTGTATTCACAGAATAAACATGCAAAATCAGAGCGACCAGATATACCACACTTGTTGAAACGAGAGTTCTTAGTGGCAGCGCCTAATAGAGTTTGGTGTGGTGATATTACTTATATATGGTCAGGTTCAAAGTGGTGTTATCTAGCTGTCGTTCTAGACCTCTTCAGCCGACGTGTTGTCGGCTGGTCTCTATCCGACAAACCTGACGCTGACTTGGCGTGTAGGACTTTAGAAATGGCTTGGGAGCAACGAGGGCGACCTAAGAATGTTATGTTCCACTCAGACCAAGGCAGTCAATACAGTAGTCGAAAATATCGCCAGAGGCTTTGCCGCTATCGAATCACTCAGAGTATGAGTCGCCGTGGTAACTGTTGGGATAATGCACCAATGGAACGGCTATTTATAAGTTTAAAAACCGAATGGGTACCTGCAACAGGATATCTTACTCAAACTCAGGCAAAGAGAGACATCAGCCATTATCTGATGTCTTATTACAACCGGTTACGGCCTCATCAAGTTAATGATGGGCTATCTCCAGTTGATGCAGAAAATCGGCTTAAATCTGTGTCCGGTATTTGTTGACCACTACAGTTTAATCCAACGCCAACTGGTGCTGCTCTACTCGCTCTTGCTTCTCTTGATGTCTTACATATCGGCGTATGATTTCTTCATTGATTCCAACACTATCGACAAAATAGCCTCTTTGCCAAAAGTGATTATCCCAAAGCCTGTTC
>NZ_JAHGAH010000433.1:0-1419 GCF_030248475.1 Vibrio sp. D173a | reverse complement strand
AAGATCAACACGCCCTAGTCACTTTGAATCGAATAAGCACGATTCTAGCACGTAAAGCCATCAGCTAAATTTGAAACATTCAGTTCAACAATGATTTGGAGCCGCAGCCAGATAAGGGTATTTGCGATTTCGCGTCTCAGAACAAACCACCATAGAACAAATAAAACACACTCACATCACCGTTTTATAAACGGATAGTTACAATTTATTATTCGTTTGTTAGTATCGCCGCGTTAAAAATTCTCACTATCGCGTCGTATGGGTACACTCAGAACACAACAAGGAAAGTTGGCAGTAAGCGCAGTCGCAATAATCATCGCTGTGCTGTTTCAGCTGTACCTAACGTCTACTGCGGCACTGAACCCTACGCAAATCCACAGCGAAAATTGGCTAAACCAAGTTCAAGATGAAAAGGTGTTGCTGTGTACCGCTGATGGCTTTAAATGGGTGGATATTAACGAACTGATTGAAGCCAACGCACTGCCCAATTCTGAATTTGTTCAAAATCTTAATCTGCACGATGGGTTTCAGTTTGAATGTCCATTATTGCAAGCGGCGCAATTCTTTATCGCTATCGCGTTCGGTCTGTATCTGACCACGCTCTCTTGGTTACGACGCACCAAGCACGTTTTCACACCCTACCATTTCGCAGCTTGCGGAAGAAAAGTTTACAAGTACGTAGCGCCCAAGCAGTCTCCGCCGTGTGTTTTCCACGCCTAAATACTCAACGCAGTAGTCGGTAAATAAACATAACGTATTAATCCTATCGAATAATCGATAGAGAACAGCCAGAATTAAAAAGGAAAACACAAATGATCAAACTGATGAAAACCACAGCCATCGCCCTTATCGCTTTTATGCTAAGCCCACTCAGCCTTGCTCACGAATACGAAGCAGGCAAGATTCACATTGATCATCCTTGGAGCCGTGAAGCGCCACCAAATGCCCCTGTGATTGGCGGTTTCTTTCAGTTAAGCAACCTAGGTGACGCTGATGACGCGCTGATTGCGGCTTCAACACCGATTGCTGACCGTGTGGAGATTCATACTCACACGAAAGAAGACGGCATGATGAAGATGATTAAGATTGATGAAGTCGTGGTAGAGCCTCAGCAAAAAGTGGAATTCAAGCCAGGCGGCTTCCACCTAATGATCTTCAACCCAACCCAAACGCTTAAAGAAGGCGACCGTTTCCCTGTGACTTTGACGTTCAAAAAAGCAGGTAAAGTGGAAGTAGAAATGGCGGTTGAGAAGAAAGACCACATGGAGAAGCATACGCACCATCATTGATCGCTTAAACGAAAAGAGCCCGCTACTTCAGCGGGCTCTTTTGCTTTTGGTACCTATGATTCTAGCCGTGTGCACATTTGATTGTACTGATGTGCACTTTAGAGATTCCCTACTCGTTCAATGGTATGGA
>NZ_JAHGAH010000432.1:0-1254 GCF_030248475.1 Vibrio sp. D173a | reverse complement strand
ATTTCTGCGCGAAGTAAAAAGCACAACACGCCTGAGTGGACGCAGTTTGTCAGCAAAGTATCTCAAGTACACCAAAGCTTCTCTATTCACTCGCCTTACAACGGGCCACTTGGGATATCCAGCACGACGATTGATGACACCGCGCTGCTCGAGCTCGAACG
The DNA here is from genome assembly GCF_030248475.1 of Vibrio sp. D173a. Classification (NCBI taxonomy): domain Bacteria; kingdom Pseudomonadati; phylum Pseudomonadota; class Gammaproteobacteria; order Vibrionales; family Vibrionaceae; genus Vibrio; species Vibrio sp. D173a. The sequence continues at coordinate 1,093 of NZ_JAHGAH010000432.1, read as the reverse complement.
TAGCTTTCGTCGATCAAGCAAGCGACTGGGCAGCCGACTGAATCATTACCCTCACACTCAAGGCGACCCGTCATTGTGTGATGCTTTGAGCGTTCGTTTTTCAAAGTTGGGAATTCATATCAACCCTCAAGACCTTGTCATTACGTCTGGCTGTATGCCTGCGATTAAGGCTGCCCTTGAAGCATGTACCCAAGTTGGCGATGCTATAGCCATCAGCTCTCCGTGTTTTAGTGGGATATTGGATCTACTGGGGAAAATGGGGAGGAGGATTGTCGAGATCCCATCAATCGATGAGGGAATCGACCTTGCACAGCTTGAATTGCATTTGCAACCAGGGAGCGTTAAGGCTGGCATCTTTTGTACGTCACATATGAATCCACAAGGTATCACTATGACTGCTCAGCAAAAGCAGCAACTTGCCGAGCTTGCCAATCGTTACCAAGTGCCAATGATCGAAGATGACGTATATCTAGAACTGTCCTATTCAGAGCACACTCCGTTACCTGCCAAGTATTATGATTCAAATGGCTACATACTCTGGTGCGGTTCGATTTCGAAAAGCTTATCGCCAAGTTATCGTTTAGGCTGGTGTCTGCCAGGTCGCTATACAGACAGCTATCGCCAGCAACATTCCGCATCATGCTTTGGTGTATCACTGCCTATTCAACTTGCAGTGGCTGACTTTATTGAATCGGGTAACTACGCCAAGCAACTAAAGCGTCGAAGAACCAAACTGCTTAGTTTAAGGCAGTCTTATCTCAACTACTTATCCGAACGTTTGCCAAGCGGGGTTAACATAAGCCAACCGCAAGGAGGAATGGTACTGTGGTTACAAGTCCCAAAACTCAACCTCGAAAGATTCACGGCGTTGATTGAGAAACATAAAATCGACATTCGATTGGGTCAGCTGTTTAGCACGCTTCCCCTCTACAACGATTGTTTTAGGATCAATATTGGTTTTGACCTAACTGAAGATGTGAAAAGGGAAATAGACTTATTGGCAGGTGCGATTAGAAATTCGCTTTAACGACCAAACTCGTTAAGAAATTTGGGTAGTCAATAAAAAATGGGCAGACAATTCGCCCATTTACAA
>NZ_JAHGAH010000431.1:0-853 GCF_030248475.1 Vibrio sp. D173a | reverse complement strand
TGATTGCTGAACCAATTGACGAGCGGTTTCTGGATCAAAGCCTTGTTTGATGGCCTCTGCTTGCATCGCTTCCATGAATAGGAAGAAGTAAGCGGGTGCGCTACCTGCGGCTGCAATGATGTTATTGATACCTGATTCTTCAGCAACCCAAGTCACTTTGCCAACGGCTTGCATCAGTTGAGCGGCAAAGGCTTTATCTTGTTCTGTTGCTTTCGCATTAGCATAGAGACCACTCATGCCTTTACCGACTAATGATGGCGTATTTGGCATCACACGAACCAAGCTCAATGAAGAGTCTAGCATTTCGTCGAATCGAGCTGCGTTGATACCTGCTGCAATTGAGATAACGAGTTTGTCGCTAAAGTTGACTGCTTGCAGTGGTTTACATACTTCGGCCATCATCTGTGGCTTAACAGAGAGTACGACAACATCGGCCTGTTTAGCAGCTTCGATATTGTTACTGGTTGTATTGATTCCGTAATCTTTTTCTAGTGGTACTCTGCGTGTTTCTGAGGGTGCCGTTGCTGTAATTTTATCGGCAGGGTAGCCACTCGCGGCTAAACCGGCAACGATTTAACGTACCATGTTGCCTGCGCCGATAAAGGCGATGTTCTTATGTTCCATATATACAATCCTGAGCTTCATCACCAGGTGAACGCTGATGAGATAATACGATTAAAACTATTTTGCGTAATTACGCGCACCAAATATCGCCGTGCCGATGCGAACCATGGTGCTTCCTGCCTCTACTGCTGCTTCCATATCGCCACTCATGCCCATTGAAAGAGTGTCGATGTTTGCATACTTGGTACTCAGCTTTTGTTGCAGCTGAGCAAGCTGGTTAAACGCAGCC
>NZ_JAHGAH010000430.1:0-1073 GCF_030248475.1 Vibrio sp. D173a | reverse complement strand
AGGGCCAAGCCCCGGTAGCATGCCGATAAACGTACCGACAAAACAGCCAACAATCACCATCATGATGTTCATTGGCATCACGGCGGTGGATAAACCTTGTAGAATTCCATCTAACATAATTCAGTCCTTTCTTTTGACTACCAGATGGTGAAAATCAGACCAGGCTCAAGGTAGATATCCAGACCTTGAGTGAGCAACAAGTAAAACGCGATAACGAACGGGAATGAGGCTCCAAACAACACCGATTTACGTCGTTCGCCAAGAAGGTAAAAGCCCGCAAGCAGGAAGAATCCTGTCGCTAATACAAAGCCGATATAAGTCAAACCCAGACCATAAAGCGCCATCAAAACTAAAAAGGCGATGAGCAATTTCCAGTTGAATGACATCACAGCGCCGCTTTGTTTATCGGGCTGACCAGTGACCAATAGCATTAGCGCTAAACCAATCCCGACGTAGGTCAGAATGGTCGGTAAGGTGCGAGCCGTGAAGGGTTCGTATTCATCCCCCGGAAAGAGAGGGATTTGCGTAGTTTGGTAGCCATAGCATAGGCAAAACAACAAAAAGATCATCGCGCCGACACGATCGCGGCACAGTAAATTCTCTTTGGTAAAAATATTGGTTGAATGAGACATATCCAACTCCTAGAGCAACAGGAAAAGACCGTATATGGGCGTTAATGAGGAAGGGTCAAGTCATTAACAATTAAGCGTCTCGCTGCTAGTCGAAGTGCTTAGAACCAATAAACAAAGGAGTTTTTACTTGTCGAATTTCGACAGTGCCCATATACGGTGAAATTAGAGTGCAAATACAACTGGGGCCAGAGATAGCCAACCCCATAAACTCGGATGGGAGTTATTGCTTCTTCAGGAAACCTAATTCGCGCATTAGATCGCCCATTTGCTGCTCTTGCTCTTCTAGGAACGCGAAGAACTCTTTATCCGCTTTGTAGTTGTCAATCCAACCATTGCGGTCACGAACAACTTGCCATTCGTCCGTTTTGTACATTTTGGTCAGAGCTGCGTTCCATTCATCGAGCTTGGCTTGGCTCGTGCCAGGAGCGGCAAAGAAACCAC
>NZ_JAHGAH010000043.1:0-660 GCF_030248475.1 Vibrio sp. D173a | reverse complement strand
ATGGTCTCCCCCTGTTTTGCAAGTCAGTAGCATGATTAAAAGCGCAGGTTAACTACCATATATACGGCCTGTTTTAGCGGCTATTGCCTTGGCCAAGATGAGGCAGTCGAACACGAAGTCCTAATCACCTTATCGACTTTAAAAGCCAGCGTGAGCACAAGGTTTTCAACGTGTAGGATTTATCCTGTTATTCATCTCACTACGTACTTTGCAAAGGGTTGGTGATTCTATTGTTTATGCTGGTTGGTACTCTTCGTTTTTGGCGATAACAGCCCAAGCGATCCGCATTAATTTATTCGCGAGCGCTACTGCTGCACGGTTGGAACCTCGTCGTTCTTGAAGTTCTAGCATCCACTTACTTAGCTTATCGGACTTGAACTTGGCTCGTCTTAATGCTGCTCTCGCACCATGAACCAGTAAAGACCGAATATAAGTATTGCCCCGCTTGGTAATACCGAGAAGAATGACATTGCCCCCCGTTGTGTCTTGCTTTGGAACGAGCCCCATCGCAGCAGAAGCGTCGCGCCCAGTTTTAAATTGCAGCCCAGAGCCGAGCCATACGGCGACAGCTTGGCTAGTGAGTGGTCCAAAGCCGGGAATAGACATCAGTCTTTTGGCATTATCAAATTGTTTAACGGTTTGGCTGAGTTTCTCTTCAAA
>NZ_JAHGAH010000429.1:0-916 GCF_030248475.1 Vibrio sp. D173a | reverse complement strand
GATAATAATCGTGCTGAACGCGCCATTAAACCGCTGGTCATTGGCAGAAAAAATTGGCTGTTCTCAAACACACCAAATGGTGCTGATGCGAGCGCGATGCTTTACAGCATCGTCGAGACAGCGAAAGCCAACGGCCTTATCCTCTACGACTACATGGTCAAGTGCATGAAAGAGCTCGCGAAAGCGGAGCCTGATATCGATGCGCTCCTACCTTGGAACTTCAAACATTAACAACACCGCCCCGTGGGTTCATGGGGCGCATACAACCCGCACTCGCATTTGGCTTGTGGTTTGAGCAAGGTAAATATTGACTCGGTTGAGCTCTAAGGGGAAAGCACCAGCAATCGCCTCATGCTGATCCATGGTGTCGAACCAGATATCTTCGGCGAAATGAGAAAATCGCTCGTAACCTTGTTCTTGCGATAAGCGCAACAAGAGGCTTTCGAGCGATTCATCAGGGTAAAATTGAATGTCCGTTTTCACATGCCACCACTAAAACTTAGAATATCTAAGTTTTAGTATTGCCGTTGATCCTAATAATTCAAATTCTATGGAGCCAAATTGTGACTAGAAACTGATTCCTAGGTTCTCATTAGCTAAGTTCAAAAAAGGACTCAATCAGGCTCTTTGTATCCATTACTCACATTGAATCACATCAAAGCCATCTCGTTTCACGCGTTCAATGAGTTTGAAGATATTGCCCATACCCCACTGATTCGAGATAGCGATAACTTCACCGGATTCCAACTCAATTTGATGCTCTTCTTTGATGTGGAAACGCTTGTAGCGCTTTTCTGGGATGTCAGACACCAATGCAAATACAGATTTCCTCAACGCTCCATCAAATGCTTCCTGAAGCTGCTCTAGACTCTGCGGTTGGTGCTTCTCTATCCAGTCACTTAACAGAGAAGTGGCC
>NZ_JAHGAH010000428.1:0-565 GCF_030248475.1 Vibrio sp. D173a | reverse complement strand
AGTTAACATTCCAATAAGTGCGAGCACATTAGAGGTGTAGCACGTCTTTGGACATTTCTGAGTTACACCGTTTACTAAATTAGCAATTAACGGATTATCTAGGGTATTGCAAAACCTCTAATCTGGTGGGCAAATTTTTTTGACTACTAAAGTTGGATTAATATTTGACTTAAACCGATGAAAGTAAAAGTCTGAACTGCTAATCTCTAGTTCTAATGATTAATAACAAGCACTAAATTTGAAAATACAGTCAGTACCATTGCCTGAATCAAAAATATACAACTCGTATGAAAAGGAAAGGTTTTGCTTGAACTCAATTGTAATCACACGACTAAGCTATCTGTAAAAGATGACCGTATTAAGCACGATTGTACCCTAACAGGTGAACTAAGTTTGGATGTAGGTAAATACCCCAATTTTGATGCGATCTCAATCCCTCATGATCACGCTGGATGGAATCAACTACCGAGCGAAGTCGATAGCATTAGGTGTCTTACAGAAAATGGTAAACAACTGACTTTAATCGAGTGTGTTTGTGAGGTAGGTGAAATTGCACCAAGGTATG
>NZ_JAHGAH010000427.1:0-615 GCF_030248475.1 Vibrio sp. D173a | reverse complement strand
CTGGAAATAACAACGGCGATAACGGCCGCGATAATGACCCTTGGGGTAATAAAAATAATCGCGGTGGCCGAGATCAAGGACCGCCAGACTTAGACGAAGTGTTCAATAAACTGAGTCAAAAGTTGGGTGGCAAGTTTGGTAAAAAAGGTGGCAACGGTTCATCTGTTGGCGGTGGCGGTGCAATTGGCTTTGGTGTCATTGCAGTTATCGCAATCGCAATCTGGTTCTTTGCGGGTTTCTACACTGTAGGGGAAGCAGAGAGAGCTGTGGTACTTCGATTGGGTCAGTTCGACCGTATTGAAGAGCCGGGGCTTAACTGGCACCCACGTTTCATCGACCAAATCAGCGATGAGCAGCTAGTTAACGTTCAAGCGATCCGTTCGCTACGTGCTTCTGGCACCATGCTGACCAAAGACGAGAACGTTGTGACGGTTGAAATGGGTGTTCAATACCGTGTTTCAGACCCATACAAGTACTTGTATCGTGTAACTAACGCGGACGACAGCTTGCGCCAAGCAACAGACTCTGCGCTACGTGCGGTAATCGGTGACTCACTGATGGATAGTATCCTAACCAGCGGTCGTCAACAGATTCGTCAAAGCACTCAAGAAACAC
>NZ_JAHGAH010000426.1:0-803 GCF_030248475.1 Vibrio sp. D173a | reverse complement strand
GCTGAGCTTGGATTACTCACCTTATGCTTACGCGATTTCACAAGATGGTGAGCGCAGCAGTGATTGGTTTATTGGGGCAAACATTACACCGACCAACGCTGAAAAAGTTGAGGCTGCCATCGATAAGGTGTTGGCCGAACTGCTAAATGGCATCACCGGAGAAGAGGTGAGGGCAGTCGGTAAACAGTTGGAGAATGACTTTGCGCCACTCGATGCCAACCCTGTGGATCAGGCGTGGTTTGTCTCTCGTTATATTATTCATGATTTCGGTGTCGAGGCGCTGTTTGATGTGAAGGGCATGGTAAATTCCATCTCCAGTAAAGATATGAACGAGCACGCTCAGCGCCTATTCGGTGAAAACAGTCGTTACTATAAGAACATTCTACGCCCAGAGCAGTAGAGACCTGCTGGCGTTTCGCCATTAAGGACGTGTCACCAAAGCCAAGCCAATCGCGCTTGGCTTTTTTATTGGTTTGAGATTGTCAGCGTTGTGTCAAATATGAATAAGGCAGCTTTTAAATCAATTGTATCTTTCATTGCTGTTATATATTGTCGACGTTTCTATCATTTGAGATTGTTTTGAGTTGTTGAAGTTAGGCGCGCGTTTAGTGTTGATGTTGTTTGTACTGAGCTTTGGCTTAGTGAACAGTCACGGCTATTCGTTCCCAGCCAAGCCATTTCAAACGGCAACGTCAACCAGCCAATTGTGTCAGCAACTAGCTGAATCTCATCAAAAAATATCTTCAGCAACGCTGCAAGCGTGTGAGCAAACCAAGCTCATTCCTCCTATGGAAGACAGCTCG
>NZ_JAHGAH010000425.1:0-951 GCF_030248475.1 Vibrio sp. D173a | reverse complement strand
TTGCGTGGTTTCTTTGGCGTAGTCAGTATCTTGGATACGGCTGTTCGAAGCCGCTAGGTTTTCATGGATATTATCCAGATTATTGATCGCGTGGTTAAAGCGGTTTTGGTACGCGCCTAGTTCTGCTCGATGGCTATCAACGTACTTCATCGCTGTATCAAGGACAGCCACAGCTTGTTGCGCACCACCGACAGACGTAATATCGATATTATCAACCGCATCGTACCCTTTTAGCTGCAGCCCAAGTTCACTCGCTAAATCACCTGAAAACGATAAAGTGCCTGAAGTCTCTTCTCCAGCCATAAATAGCTGTAACTGCCCTTCTTCATCCACAGAGGCCGTGACTTTGTCAGTCTGACCATTAATATAAGTCGCAAGCTCTTCGATATCGTCGCCAGCTTTAGCATTGATTTGAATGGTTTCCGTCTCACCAAAACGATTAGTAAATGACATGCTAAGATCATTCGCACCGTCTTTTACTTGCCAATCAGAGTTTGCACGTCCGTTTGCAAAGTAACTAAAGCCGCCCATATCAATGCCATCACTGCGCATCGACTTTAATTCAACTTGCACGGCTTCACCTGACGCAGCACCGATTTGAAATGCCGACTTACCAAAGCTGCCATTGAGCAGTTTACGCCCACCAAAGGAGGTGGTTTCGGCAATGCGGTTTAGCTCATCGTTCAGTGCCGTCACTTCTTCTTGCAGTGCAGTGCGTTCCGCTTTGCTGTTTGAGCCATTAGCTGACTGGAGCGACAAATCACGCATACGCTGCATGATGTTAGTCACCTCATTCATCGCACCTTCCGCAGTTTGCATGATGGAAATGCCGTCGTTTGCGTTACGCACGGCAACATCCAAACCTCGCATTTGCGATTGTAGACGGTTAGAGATTTGCAGACCCGCAGCATCATCCTTTGCGCTGTTAATACGCTTCCCTGAAGACAAACG
>NZ_JAHGAH010000424.1:0-5372 GCF_030248475.1 Vibrio sp. D173a | reverse complement strand
TGCTGTTGCTGCTGTTGCTTCAGTTTCTCCTCTACAACCGACAGATTCTTTTTCGCAGCCTCAAAGTCTGGTTTCTCTTGAACAAGCTGCTTGTAGAGATCTGCTGCGTCTTCAAGTTGTCCATTTTGAGCAAGTGCATTGGCTAAGTTGTAACGGCCATCAAGGCTTTGGTTATGAGAAAACGCTTCAATCGCGCTTTCGTAATCCCCAGCTTGGTAGCTTGCTGCGCCTTTCCAGTTAGGATCAGTAAAGGTGCTTTGGGCTTTTTCGTATTCACCTTGTTGATAAAGCTGTTCACCTTGTTGGTTCTGATTCAAGAACGCATTGGCTTCTGCTTTTGGTGTCCAACTCATCGGTAGCACGGTCGCAACCAGTATCCAAATCATGCCTCGACGGAAGAGTAGGGCAGCAGGAATCAACAACAGAGGTAGCAACCAGAAACCACCGTTCAAGCGAGAGTCGGTTTTCACGTCTTCACTTTGCTTGGCGGCAAGGTTGTTACTCGCGTTATTAGTAAACGCGGCAATGTTCTCAACATCACGGTTATTGTGTTGAATTGGAACAAATAATCCGCCGGTCTCTTTGGCTAACTTCTGTAAGTTTTTCAGGTTAGTCTTCGCTACCACTGTGTTGCCTTGTCGACTCTTCATCAAAGAACCATCCGGAAGTGCAATTGGTGCACCAGTTGATGTACCGATAGCGAGTACTGACACACGAATGTCTTTACCGTTTAATAACGCTAATGAGCGAGACAATTCGGAGTCATCCAAATCATCTGCTAGTACGACGATGTCACCTTGATTGACGCCCGCTTGAGTAAACTGACCAAGCGCGGTTTCAATCGCTGATGGTAAGTTGGAGCCTTGATACGGCATTAACTCAGGAGACAAGTTTTCGATGATGCCTGCAAGTGTGCTGGAATCTGTCGTTAGTGGACTTAACGTATAAGCATCGCCCGCGTACGCGACCAAACCTGTTGAGCCTTCTTTCCATTTTGGCAATAAATCCAAAGCTTTATAGCGGGTTTGTGACAGGCGATTTGGCTTCACATCCGTTGCGTACATAGAGCGCGACATATCCAGAACTAACACTCGGTTTTGACTTAGTTCAAAGCTTGGGAGAGTGTTGGACTGCCAACTTGGACCAGCTAAAGCGATACAAGCGATCGCCCATGTTATTCCCCATATGGCAAAGTAGTGTTTAGTTTTCACTGAATGACCAAGCATTTTTGCCAAATGAGGCGCAATCAACGATGACTTTTTGGTTGTGTATTGGCTGTTAAGGGCAAGGACGACAGGGATGACGAGCAAACCCAACAACCAATACGGATTTAGGAAAGTAAACTCAGCCATGTTTTCTCCTTAGAACAAACAGGAACACGGAAAGCATAAGTGCAGCACCTAGCGGGTAAGGGAACCATTCCGACTGAGGACGCCATGTTTGCGTATCGCTAGAAACTGGCTCTAGTTGATTAATGGTGTCGTAGATAGTTTCAAGTTCTTTGGCATCACGAGCTCGGAAGTATTTACCACCTGTCATCTCTGCAATCTTGGTCAGCGTTTGCTCATCAAGGTCTGAGGCGGTATTGACTTTGCGAGTCATGAAGAAGTCTTTCACCATCATTTCACCAGCGCCCACTCCTACGGTGTAGATGGTTGCGTTGTATTTTTTAGCGATTTCAGCGGCTTCAAGCGGATCAAGGACACCAGCAGTGTTGCTACCATCACTGAGCAAGATCATCACACGTTGTGGTGCGTCACTGTCTACAAAGGTTTTAGTGCCTAAGCCGATACCATCACCAATCGCAGTGCGCTGACCAACCAAGCCAATGACGGTTTGATTGATCTGTTGCATCACGGTTTTACGGTCAGCGGTTAGCGGTGTTTGTAGATAAGCGTGATCACCAAATAGAACCACACCTAAGCGGTCACCTTGGCGTTTTTCTACGAAATCAGATAAGACTCTTTTGACGGCGGTTAGACGGTCTATGTATTCACCGTTGTCGTTCATGTCTTCTTTCTGCATAGAGCCAGATAAGTCGACCACTAACATCATGTCACGGTATTTCGGTTGGAACTCAACCGGATCGCCATACCAAACCGGTCGAGCACAAGCGACAACCAACAGAGCCCATACGCCAATAGACAGGAACTTTTGTACGACCTGTTTTGGTTTGTTGCTATGTTTGTTGTCTGGCAGGTACGCCAGCTTAATTTCAGCTTGCTGAGTCTCTTCAGGGAAGAACTTATAAATCAGCCAAGGTAGGGGCAGTAACAATAATGCCCACCACCAGGCAAACTCAATGTTCAACCACTGGGAGAGGCTCGAAACGAGAGTTGCCTCAGTCACGAGTTTTTGCCTTTTTCTTTGGTGGCAATGCGGTTTCAATCCAGAAAGTGCAATCATCAATTAATGCTTGATGTTGCTCTTGACCAGACTTTTGATACAGCGCCGCTTGCCACTGTTGTTGTTTATCGACAAATCGAGTTTCTTTGGTGTAGCTATCAAGAAACTCGTACCAAGCAGAGCCTGTTAATGGCGCGATTTCTTCACGAGGGAAGTAACTCAAAGCCGCTTGGCGAAGAACCTCTAATGCAGAAGACGGTGTGTGTGGTGTGATCGGATTGGTCAACAGTTTCAATGCGGTCTTCTTAGCAACAAGACGCTTTGTACGCCATCTTAAGTACAGTACGACGATTAAGATGGAGAGAATTACACCGCCCAGAACAGCCCACCATCCCCAAGCAAGTGGGAACCAATCTGGTGCATTTGGCAGGATTAAAGGTTCAAGGTTTAGGCTTTGATTATTCGTTGTCATTATTATTACTACTGCTTGAATGATTTGTATGTTGTTGCTTTGATTAGCTTAACTGCTGAACCAACGGTAACCCGCTCGACAGACTGTTAAATGGAATCGACATCGAATGACACTGCTGTTTGATGGCTTGCTGATGCTTGACGAAATGAGATTCCAACGCTTGGCGCTGTCCTTTCGAACCGAAATTAAACCACTGACTTCGATGACCATCGGATGCTTTCGCCTGGCCTCGGAAGTCGGTTTCGCCTCGCTCAAGAGGATCATAAAACTGCACTGCACGAACACTGTTGTGTTGCTTTAATCGACGCAATTGAACCAGCTCTTTCTCTTCCAATTGAGCAAAGTCGCTCAGCAGAATGAGTTCACTGCCTTTCGGCGTTAGGTTGTGTAGCGTTTCAATTGCGTTCATGTATGGCAACGTGCGTGTGCTGTCAGCTTGTTGATTCGTAAGCAATTGATTGTGAGTATTCACTATCGCGTCAAGAATTCTCAGCCCTTGCTTTTGTAAAGAAGAAGGGCGGAACTCAATACACTGGGAACCATCATCTATCACCGCGCCAATTCGGTCTTTCTTAGCTAATGTCAGCCAAATCAAGACGCTAGCGAAGTGTGCCATTTGAACTGACTTCAATACATATTGCGATCCAAAGTGCATGCTTGGGCTCAAGTCGATGTACAAGATCACCGCTTGCTCTTTGTCTTCAGCAAACAACTTGGTGTGCGCTTTTCCCGTTCGAGCCGTGACTCGCCAATCGATGCTGCGAATGTCATCACCCGCTTGGTATTGGCGCACTTCCATGAAGTCCATACCACGACCTTTTTGACGACTGGTATGGTTACCGCTCATTTGCGACCAAATACTCTGTGCTGGTGGCAGCCAACGAACCGATTGAGTGCGATATTGAAGCAGCTCTTCAAGGGTTAATGTCACCCCATTCGCATGAGGTGGCAATACATATGATGCAGACATGTCACCTACCTACGCTATGCGCTACCTACAAGATTTAGAAGCTTGTCGATAACCTGATTTGCTGTAATGCCTTCTGCCTGAGCGTGGTAGCTAAGCAATAGACGGTGGCGTAGCACAGGGTAAGCCATGGCTTGAACATCTTCTGGTGAGACGAAATCACGACCTACCAGCCACGCATGAGCGCGAGCACAACGGTCAAGCGCAATCGTCGCACGTGGACTCACACCCATAGATAGCCATTTCGCAAGCTCTGAGTCGTAATCGCTTGGCTGTCGAGTCGCCATCACAAGACGAACGATGTATTGCTCGATTGCGTCTGCCATGTGGATGTTGAGCACTTCTTTACGTGCGGTGAAGATGTCTTCTTGGCTCAAGCTTGGGCGCTCAATCGTCGCTTCGCCTTTTGCCTCACCACGGTTGATGCGCAAGATTGCCAGTTCATGCTCTGCATCTGGGTAATCTACATCAAGGTGCAACAAGAAGCGGTCAAGCTGTGCTTCTGGTAGTGGGTAAGTTCCTTCTTGCTCGATTGGGTTTTGCGTTGCCATCACCAAGAACAGCTCTGGCAGCGCGTATGTGTTTCGTCCTGCTGTCACTTGCTTCTCAGCCATTGCTTCAAGCATTGCGGCTTGCACTTTAGCTGGCGCACGGTTGATTTCATCAGCGAGGATCAGTGAGTTGAAAATAGGACCAGACTGGAAAGTGAACTCGCCTGTCTCTGGACGGAAGATATCTGTACCCGTCAAGTCCGCTGGCAGTAAGTCTGGTGTGAACTGAATGCGGTGGAAATCACCTTCTACACAATCCGATAGAGATTTCACCGCACGGGTCTTAGCCAATCCTGGAGGGCCTTCAACCAAGATATGCCCATCGGCAAGTAGAGCAATAAGTAGCTGTTTAACGAGATCATGCTGACCAATGATCTGAGACTCTAAGTAGCTTTGAAGAGTTTCGAAGTTTGTTTTGTGCATTTTTTGGACTCTCTGGTATCCATATGATTCTTGTTTTGAGTATTGGTCACTTCTTCTAAGGGAAAAGTTCCAGTACGCACATGCAATTTATCTTTTCAATATTGGGTTATTGCTATGTTTTACAAGGTCATGACAATGACTTAGGGCTACGGAAAGCCCTAACCTTAACAAGTGCTCATAGTGCGTGTTTCAATGTCAGCCAAAAATTGTCGTCTTCGTCAGCATTTAATGAAACTGTCGCCTCTTTTGTGATGTTGTGTCCAACCTGTGTCACTAACTCAACCCTCAGCTGTATCAAATTGCTATTCATGAAATCTGCTTTCGCTTCAGGCTTTTAATGGAGTGGACGACGGAGTCTGTTTTGTTAAAAAACGAATTCAGAGTCGCGAAGTTGTTGTCTCTTGTTAGCCGCTTAAATGCACCACATGGTGAGCACACTCCGATTGTGTACACGCAAGATAAACTGGCCCACCTTTCACGATGTACGCGGCAAACATTGAGCCGTTCGCTGCAGCAACTTGTTAAGCAAGGCATCATTACTATCGGTTATCGTCGTATTGAGATAGTCGACGATGAAAAGCTCAGTGCGTTCATTGGCTTTGTTGCGTAATTC
>NZ_JAHGAH010000423.1:0-579 GCF_030248475.1 Vibrio sp. D173a | reverse complement strand
TTCCAAGCTCCGCTTAATATCAAGCAAGGCCAAGTGGATATTGTTTGGCAGCAAGATGAGAGTGGTTGGAGGTTGTGGTCTGACAAAGTAACGGCGGCGACGCCTGATTTGCAAGTACTGGGCGCTTTTCGTCTCGACTTCCCTAACAACGCCAGCCCTCATCTCTCTTTCTATGGCGAAGCGGATGCTTACAATGTCGGAGAAACATGGCGTTACCTGCCAACACTGGCATTAGGACAAGAGCTTACCGATTACCTTTCGACTGCGATTCAAGCAGGCCGTTCAAGCTCGGTGAAACTGTTATGGCACGGCGAGCTAGCTCAATTTCCTTATTCAAACCATGATGGAATTTTCCAGATCTGGGTAGGGCTTGAGGATGTGAAATTCAGTTTCGATACGGCATGGCCATTGATCACCGATCTTCAACTCGACCTGTTGTTTGAGAATGATGCAATGCACCTTGATTCTCGTTCTGCTCAGTTGATGGATGTCACTGCTGATCGAATCACAGGGCGAATTCCTTACCTAGGAGAAGGCGGCCACATTGAAATTGAGGCCAAAGCAACCGCAACGGGTAAC
>NZ_JAHGAH010000422.1:0-937 GCF_030248475.1 Vibrio sp. D173a | reverse complement strand
ACCAGTGATTCTTTTCAGCGCGGCCGCTTCGAGCTACATCATCTACACCAACCAAAAAATTAGCTTAATTAAACGAGAAGACAACGCACTTCAACTGAGCATGGAAAAATTGGCGGGGCACTTTCGTCAATCGCGCTCTTTTCTCAACAGTTACTCTTATACCCTCACCAAAAGCGACATCGTTGGAGCTGATCGATAATTTGCAACAGACTATTCAGCTACTTCAAGATGGCAATGAAAGCTTCACGGGATTAGCCCTATTGGACGGCAACCGCCAGCTCAGCTACTACGCTGAAAACAGCAGTGACCCATTTGCCGAAATAGATCCTAAGATCCTAAAGTTTATCAACGATAAGTACCTTGAAACCGCCGCAACCTCTAACATCAGTTACACGCAGAACTCCCAAGGAGAAGGCATGTTAGTGCGTTATGAGGTTCTCGATAAACGCACTATCTCGACACCGCTTAGCTATCAACTCGACGATGTATTCTTTGTGGTGGTCTCAGTCTCGTTAGATAAATTCAATTCATTGCGCAAACAGATAGAGTTTGAATATCAGACCAGTCTGTTTTTCACCTCATCGCCCGTTGCGCCGGAAAGTGAATTGACCCAATCAGTCAGGTTGGCACCGAGCCTCTATGTCACCGTAGACCCAGCCAAGTTCCTCCTCAATAACAAACTCCGCTCGATCTGGAATGAGATCAGCTTCTCCTTTGCCTTATCAGCGCTAGTTACTGTCATTCTGCTTCTGTTGCTACTTTCTCGGAGCGTGATAAATCCGATCGCGAGACTGGATCGACAACTGCAGCAGGTTGAAAAGCGCCAACGTAAAAACATCGAGCGACTGAGCAGCAACGATGAAATCGGCCGCCTGTCTGAGCGATTTTACGATGTGTACCAAGAGCTGGATGATACCCACCAGCAGACCAAGATATT
>NZ_JAHGAH010000421.1:0-723 GCF_030248475.1 Vibrio sp. D173a | reverse complement strand
AAAGCGCTGAACAAGCTTACAGGGCTTGGTATGCCTGAAACTCAGCATGTTGTTTAATAATCACTCAATTTTCGGGCAATTTGGTTTTCTGTCCGAATTACGCAACAAAGCCTGGCTGAGTTTCTCTTCAAACCATAGGATTTGTTCATCGATATATAAATAGCGTTCATATTGACGTGATAGAAGTTCACGCAATATTAGAGAGAGTTGGTTTTCCACCTCTTCCAATATTTCGGGAATGGCTTGTCTAAAGGCTGCTTTCCCTTTTGGGATAACAATACCGTATTCAGCAACGAGCCCTCGAACCTGGTTAATCAAACGGGTTCTTTCGGTAACACATAGTCTGCGCATTCGAATCAACGATTGAATGTCTTGTTGCTCGATGGATTTGTGTTGGACAGGGTAAACCCGTTGATAGAGTGCGAGTTCAGCAATCGCTTCAGCATCGTTATAGTCGTTCTTTTGTTTACGGCGCTGATTTTTGACATGCTGAGGAGGGTATAGCAGAACATCATGCCCAAATTTTTCGAATTCACGAGCCCAGTAATGAGCACCGGAACAGGCCTCCATCGCAATTATGCATGGACTTTGATTTGCGACGTAGTTAAGTAATCTGCTTCGTTGGAGTTTTTTACGGCTGAGGTTCTTCCCTTTGTGATTGATTTCAACAAGGAAGAAAATATTTTTTGCTAAATCGATGCCGATGATTTTATGCTGAGTCAT
>NZ_JAHGAH010000420.1:0-2033 GCF_030248475.1 Vibrio sp. D173a | reverse complement strand
TTCAAAACATCAACGCTATCATCCAGAGGTGACACGATATCCATATTTGCCACCTTACTTGTTTGTTCCGCTCTCCATTTATCCCGGCCAGATAAATCAATTTCATCTTTTAGCAAAATCGTATTTTCATTGCCAACATCAATACCATTCCGAGTTAATGATTCAATAGGCACGATTTCTTGATTATCCAGTTGCTTCACTTTCTTTACTAGCACCTTCAGTGTTGGTAAATGAGGCTGTGTTGAAACCCACTGCTGCCATCCAAAAAGCGATTGTTCGTAAAAGCGCACAAACATCCCTCTTTAATACCGACAATCACTTGGCTGTCTTTTACCAATTCCAACTTATCTTCAATATTCACAAAATAAACTCCGAGAATAAGGCGCCAACCATAAGGATGGCGCCAAAAATATTAAAATTTAAACGTTAAACGTAAAACACTAAGGTCTTCGTGACCAGCAGGTCGTGTAGCCGTAGCACGGTACTGCTGCTCTTTGCTCTGCCTTTATCTTGGACGGGCCGAGGCCATGGCTGACAAAGTTGCAGTAAGACAATGTGCTTCCCGTCCACGTCGTCGTCCAGTACGATTGGTACCGCGGCCAACCAAAACCATCGGGAGAAGCACTAAATTTGACATTAAGTGCACTAAACTCAAAAGAGCTTGGTATCGCCCAGTCTGTTCTTCCAAAAAACTCTAATTCATTTAGCTTTTGGCACCAACGGTCGTGCTGCCCGCCAACACCAGCGCCTTCAGCAGGGGGGTAAGGGACACCAAGACCATCTATAGCAAATAACGCAAACTCACCGGCAGGCCCAACAGTTCCAGTCTCGCGATAGACAGAATGATAAGTATCACCAGTGTTGTTGGTGCTAGAGTCTTGGGTATACCCAAGAGACTTCAGCAGTGCAAGGCTTGGCGTGCCGGTAAACCAGTTTCCATAATAATCAGTAGCAATTTTCAAACACTCGCCTGTAGCATTGGTTGGGTGGGCGTCGTCTATACCAATACCACACGCTAGCGGGTCTGATAGCGGGTCTGTCGGCGGATCTGTCGGATCTGACGGATTTGGTGAAACAAACGTTATCTCGTCGCTATCTGAAATTTGAGTTCCCGTAGATTGGGGGGTATAACTTCCGGTGACAAAAACAGTTTTAGAGTTATCAGTTGTCGAACTATCATCCCAAACAAATACTCCCCTCTGCTTACCCTGAGCATTCGTAACTGTAGCGCCCTTAATCCTGACAGATTCGTCCTCAGACGTCGTAAAGGTTACCGGGCGCCCCACCACCGGATTGTTATTGGTGTCCATCATTGTCGCCTCAACGATATTACCACCTGGATCATCATATCTTGCATCAGTTTTGATGACCTCAAGCTCTAAAGTAGCAGTAGCTTCATCCCCAATAAACTTCACATTTTGCGTCAACACCGTTTCGCCGTCGTACATGATATTGACCGGAACCTGTCCTGCTTCCCAAGTTTTTAAGGCAAAACTGGTTACCCCTTCGTTGTTTGTATGGCCAGTTGTTTCGTCAAAGGTCACATTAGACCTGCTGGGGGTTGACGCCTCAATCAACTTACCTTCTAAAGGCCTATCGTCCCAAGTCAGCTTCACCGTTACGACTGCCTGGTCGGCATTATCCGCTACCGCCTCAAGCTGAGAATCGGCGTCCACCACAACAAGGCCCGCTTCATTCATGCAAGACACATAGTAACCAAGAGGGCTGGTTGCCTGTACTGGTAACCCGCTCCTCAAATCAATCAGCTCACCAATACCACCAGTCTTCGCCCAATAAGCCAGATCCACCGGCCAACCGTCGTAAACATCCGGACCGCCGTTGTAGGTGGCAAACGCCTTTAGTTCATCAGAAGTCGGCAAGCGTCCCTTACTTTGACAGGAGTCTTCAGCGGCAGCGAGGGTAAACGTCGCCACGTTAAACCCATTATCATCAAAATTAGAACTCGTAGAAGTGACTCCTTCTGAATCTGCTTCTGAGCTCGTCAATGGACCCAAAAACAATTTAAGCCCCAT
>NZ_JAHGAH010000042.1:0-4638 GCF_030248475.1 Vibrio sp. D173a | reverse complement strand
ATCCAGCCATGAGATATTTTTGTTGATAATGTTGGGTGAACTGCATCAATAAAGACTATCGATTCATCCTCGCCACAGCTTGCCTTTAGCGCTTCATAAGCCTCGATGAAAGCTTGCTGTTTTGCTTCATCAAATTTGTGTGGAACGCCTTTCGGTTGCTTGTAGCTAAAACCATTGTGGTGAAGCCATTTGTTCATTCCTGAGACCGTGTAATCAAGTCCAAATGTCTCTTCGAATGGCATAGCTTTTGACACCCTGTTTGGCTTCCTTTCACTAAATCAATAACTCTCATCGATTTTCCGAATATACATAAGTCCTACATTCAAAATTTCAGCCTTGGCCAAACTTTTCAGCATCACGTAGATATTCAATCTCTTGTTCAGTTGAAGTACGAAACAGAATTGCGTTTCGATGAGGATAACGACCAAACTGTACAATTAGTTCTTGGTGCATCTTTGCGGCTCCAAAATACCGTTGTGCTTGTTCATGATGTTCTACTTTCGCTTCATTTATGATTTGTCTATACAAACCGATAGAGTCATCATGATCCACTAATCTCTCAGAGTGCATAAATGGCATATAGAAAAATACTCGTTCAATAAGGCTAAGGTCTTTGTCCAGCCCAGCAGCAATACCTTCACGGGATAAACTCAATGCATATTCATCACTCTCAAAGGCTTGAGGAGTCTTCCTAAAGATATTTCTAGAAAACTGATCCAGTAAAATGATAAGTGCTAATCGTCCTTGAGCTGTGTGTTTCCATCCATCTAGCTCCTTTCTTTTAGCTTGTTGCACTAGTTCAGAGAATCGCTCAATGATTTGCCTATCAACTTCTTGGCCACCAAACCACCACATCGGATTACGGTCGGTTTTTGGCCAATCATCCTTAATATCCCCAAACCAAAAATTTAGTATTTCTTGTACTTTTGTCATATTTCTATCCATCTGGAAAAATAGGCACAGCAAATGCTGTACCTACTTAAGAGTCAGAGTAATATTTACTTCGCCATATTTAAGATTTTGCGAACAGTATCTAATCCTAAGTCACCAGTCTCACTTAGCGCCGTCATGCCTTCTTTTTCTAGATTAGCTAGAATTAGTTCAATACCGTTATCATCGATGTCGTATGCACCTAACGTAGTTGGCGTATCTAGGCTCAAGAAGAATTGCTCTGTTAGGTCGATAGCCTTTGTAATTTTCTCGTCATCTGAACTATCAGAGATATTCCATACACGCTCTGCATACTGAAGTAATTTTGCACGCTTTTTATCCTTACGCTCTCGTAATAATGAAGGCAAAACAACGGCCAGAGTCGGTGCGTGTGCAATGCCAAATAGTGTAGTTAGCTCATGACCAATAAAGTGTGTTGACCAATCTTGTGGAACACCACTACCAATTGAGCCATTTTGAGCCGTCGTTGCACACCACATAAAGTTTTCACGAGCCTGTTTATCTGAGCTGTCTCTGTAAGTAACAGGCCCATCTTCAATTAGAGTTTTTAGAACACCTTCAGCTATTCGGTCTTGCACCTTTGCTCCTACAGGGAAGGTAAGATACTGCTCTATTGTATGTACGAATGCGTCAATTACACCATTTGCCACTTGGTGCTTAGGTAGCGTCATTGTTAGTTCTGAGTCCAGGAATGAGAATTTAGGGTAAAGAATTGGGGAAATAAACAAAGCTTTTTGACCGTTCAGTGTAATTACGCCAGCGCCATTAGTCTCAGACCCTGTAGCAGGAAGTGTAACAACACAGCCTAAATCCAGTGCTTCTGTAGAAGGAAGACCAGCAAAACCGTGTGATAATAGAGCTTCATATTCACTTGATTCTGTTTTAGCTGCAACAGCAATAAACTTAGTGCTATCCATTACCGAACCACCACCTACAGCAAGTAAGAAATCTACTTGCTCCGCTTTAACAACTTCAACAGCTCCAACTAGCGTTTCAAATTTAGGGTTCGGCTCAACCTTATCAAACTCAACAATTTTTCGTGTTTTCAGTGCACTCTTTACCCTATCAATAACACCAAACTTTTTAACAGCGGTGCCACCATAGATGATCATTACTTTTGCTTGTGCGGGGACCAAGTTATCAAGTTCATCC
The DNA here is from genome assembly GCF_030248475.1 of Vibrio sp. D173a. Taxonomy (NCBI): domain Bacteria; kingdom Pseudomonadati; phylum Pseudomonadota; class Gammaproteobacteria; order Vibrionales; family Vibrionaceae; genus Vibrio; species Vibrio sp. D173a. Next base: position 2,535 of record NZ_JAHGAH010000042.1, on the reverse strand, counting down.
AGTCGTTTTTGACCAAACACTATTTGAGTTGGATTAAAGAAGTTGAAATCTAACATGTGTACTCCTGAATTTTACTGCGATAAAAATAAACCAATTGGTCTATTATAGGGTATGGGAGTTCTGTGGGGCTGTCAATAAATTAAACCGAATGGTCAAAAGGTGGGTTTGGTCTGAACATTAATGGTATACTTTATCCCTAATACAAAGCCCCTTAGCAACATATAGATTCCATGAAAAATACAAAAATCCACAAAAAAAAGGGAACTGAAACTAAAGAAAAAATTTTTAAAATCGGTGACCAACTGATATTGACTCATGGTTATCACGGTGTTGGGCTATCAGCAATTTTAAACGAATGTGGCATCCCTAAAGGCTCGTTCTACCACTATTTCAAATCAAAAGAAGACTTTGCAAATCAATTAATTCAAAAGCGTTCTAAACAACACTTAGAGTTACTACAAGAGCACTTTTCTACTCCTAACCGCTCTCAGAGGCAGTTGTTGCTTGATTGGTTACAATGCTTCGCTGATGAGTTTGAAATTCAAACCTCAATTATTCCATGTGTCGTCACTAAGTTGACTGGTGAGGTTGCTGCTATTGAAGGTTTAAGAAAGGATTTAGCTAAGACTATTGAACTGTGGCAAGAGGAATATGTAAAAGTAATTGAGATGGGGCAATCTGAAGGTTCTATATCCCAAGATATTGATCCTGAATTAACCGCTCAATTCATTCTGTCTAGCTGGATGGGCGCATTAAGTCAGATGAGTCTTGCCCGCTCTACGCAACCTATGCAAGCTTTGAAAGAGGCAGTTAAAAAGGTTGTTTAGGATACTGTCTACTTAGCCTCATTAAACATTACTAAAAATTGGTCAAATATTCAGCCGCTAATTAATTGACACAGTGATTCCAAACGCAGTTTGGGGCACCTTCGAGATCAAAAATGCCACGAATAAAAGCCTCAACATATCAAAAAGTGGAGGTGTGAGATTTAATTTATTGCTGTTGATATTGCATTAACTGCCCTTCCAGCTTCGCGCTTAGCTTTTGAACTTCACCAAGAGAAGCTTGTGTCTCTAGAAGAGCTACGTTCTTCTTGTTAAGCTCCGAATTTAAGCTTTCAATACGACTTTCGGTTCGAATATGTTCAGCTTTCTCTTCATCGTACTTGTCTTGCAACTGGTTATTGGCAGCCTTTTGATTAACGACCTGTTCAGTTAACGAAGTAGTCTGGCCTTGCAGCGAACCCAGCTCTTTCTCTGAATTTTTCAGATTTGCATTCAGTTCAACCATTTCGACGGACTTCTCCCCTAGCTGCTTAACTAGTTGCTCAACTTGACCTTGTGCTTTCGCTTTATCTGATTCGGCAGTATTAAGCTGTTTTTGCATCGTTGTGATCTGCTTTTGCATATCAGCTAGACGTTCATCACGCTCAGAAATGGTATCAAGCGCAGCTTTAGTCTCGTTTTTAGCAACATTAAGCGCCGCATTGAGCTGACTGTTTTCTTTGTGCTCTTTCTTCAACAGCTCTTGTAAGTCTGTGTTTGCTTCAAGCACATCTTCTAGCAGCTCGAATGCTCTATCTTGCTCTTGAATCGATTCCGCTTCACGTTTTGCTGCATTAGCTGCACGTTCATTTGCTTCTGCAATGGCTTGGTTAAGGCGCTGCTCAACTGTGTAATGAGCATGATCGTTGATCTGGTGAACAAGTTGCTCTACATCACCAAGCATGACCGACAAGCGCTCAGCAATTTCTGGCGGTAACTCCTGGTGGGTAATGGTTTTTTCGGTTGAGTCTGGAAGCATTGGAGCTAGGATTTCACCAGAATCCTCAAGAGCCTTAAACGCAGACATTAAGGCTGACGGACGGCCTGTACCAATCTTGTTACGCAGTGACGTTCCATTGATGTTTTTACCCTCAACCAAAAGCGCATTTGCTGCTTCAATCACTTGCTGATCTGAAAAAACTCTTTCTCTGGCCATGTTACGCTCCCCTGTCACTTTTAAAGTTTGTTTGTATGCTTGTTATCATACCAACAAGCAAACATACAACAAATCTGTACAAAATTAAACCAAACAGAAGCCCCTTATAGTCAAGAGTGCACAAAAGCGCAGAGGTTACCCTCTCATAGCCACGTAAAGAGCCAACCTTGGGGAAAAGTGATCATTTTAAGGATTAAGAGAGAAGATCGCGCCGAAATGAAATCGCATCACAAATAATTAACATTTAGACGAAAACTGTAATTTTCTTTCAGGGAGATAAAGAGAGAAATCAGGGAGGAAAAGAGTGACTTTTGCAATTCTGTTGTCATCGCAGCGTCGAAACAGGCAAAAGCCACTCTAAATTTAGCTATTTAACATATTACATCTAATCAACGCCACAGAATGAAATGCGGTAAATGTCTTTTACATTAGGTTTAAAAATGTCCGCCACTCTCCCCTTCCAGGTCCGCATGAGCGCTTATACTCTAGCGAGAGAAGTGGCCCCCAATTTTCGGACATGACTTTAAGTGATTGATCTGTTTGTATAGTACCTAA
>NZ_JAHGAH010000419.1:0-896 GCF_030248475.1 Vibrio sp. D173a | reverse complement strand
GATTGCTTCAGCACGAGTGTGAAGCTCTTGAAGTGCTTTGTTGATTTCGTCAACTTCGATAGCTGGCATGTCGCCAGTTAGTGCAGTTGCGATACCCGCAGCGATTGCGTCAACGTTTAGGCCTTCAAGACCAGAACCAGCTAGTTGTTGGCCCATTTGTAGACCGATACCGTAGCTAGCTTTTTGCTCTACAGTTTCAAATTTTACTTCAGACATGAAAGTTACTCTTTTTGTGTCAGTACGAAAAAGGTAAGAATACCAGTATTAACAGCTCGAAGAAACGGCTACACCCTGATTCGCTCTAGCTTTCATGCACTCAAATCACAATGGCACTATTTTTATTGCATTGCTCCAGTAATGAAGGAAAAATCTATACTGTTCAAGTTTTGGTTTTTATACTGTAGTTAATCAATAGTTAGGGCGCAGTAGTATGAATCGTCGTCATAAGAAGAAACAACAAGTAGATTATTTGCAGCTGTGCAAAGATAAATTCAGTGCTATCGAATTTGGTGACGCCAAAGGTAAGATTCGTAGCCTATGGCAGCGCTTGCCTAAATTACATCAACGCGCCTTGATGGTGCTTACGCCTGTCGTGTTATTGCTACTCATCATTCCTTTTCCAAAGGCGGACACTACGCAAAGCGCACCTACAACCAGCCGCGTTGAGCTTGAGATCAATACTGTTGGTTTGAGCGAGCAGCAGAGTGAGCAACAGCAGTCTCTTAAATCAAGTCACTGGAAAGAGTACTTGGTACAGCAAGGCGATACTTTGGCGCAGGTATTTCGTAATAACCAACTGCCATTGTCTGACCTTAATGCTCTTGTACGCATCGAGGGCGACGATAAACCGCTGAGCCGGATACGAAAGGGGCAGCTAGTTCGATTCAAGCTAGCAG
>NZ_JAHGAH010000418.1:0-721 GCF_030248475.1 Vibrio sp. D173a | reverse complement strand
GTCCAGAGAGCGATTTAATCGTCTCTTCATTCTGTTTACCCAGCAGTTCAATCACCGCATCGCGAATCAGGGGTTGGTGCAGTTCAATCGCAGGAAGATCGGTTGAATTGGCCACCATGATGTCGATGGGCACTTGAATGTATCCCAGCTTATTCCCTTTGGTATAAAAGTTGGTGGTTAGATCTGGCTCCAGCGTGAAGTAGGCCAGCTTGGGTGCCGACTCCTTTTCAGCCAATGATGGCAAAGAAAAAAGTAGGCTGATGGCTAGAAATATTTGGGCTACATAACGTTTGTGCATATTTGTGACTTTTCTTTAGTTTAATCGCGATATTCGAAACGCGTTTGTCTTGTTACAATGAACGGTCTAAATCTAAATACGTTTATAACACAACTTACGGTTAAGATTGCTCGAAAGTTGATGCTTTATTGTACGTGTAAAGTCACCTATTGAATACCAGTATGAATCAGTCAATACCGTTGTATCTTAATTCGTTAATGAATGTAGATTGGCAAAATACAGAAAAATTTGATTTTCCGAATCAAACCATCAAAGGGTGGTTAATGGAGCAAGGCTCTTTATCTCGTCGCTTGGGGGAGTGCTGTGAGCACCTTTCAGTCGAGTTATTGCATAACCAAGTCGTGGAACGCTCAACACTACAACACGACGAAGAAACCTTACTCTCATCATCAGATTGCTTGCTGCGCAAGGTGATCCTCAAAG
>NZ_JAHGAH010000417.1:0-711 GCF_030248475.1 Vibrio sp. D173a | reverse complement strand
TTACATTGAAGAACACAACTTGAGAATTAGGAGATTCATTTTTGATGTAATCAAAGATACTTGGGCCAAACATCTGCTCCGCATAGTCGGTCAACCCAATCTTCCATGTACCTTGATAGGTATCAACATCAAACACTTTTGACATCAGAACTTCGGACTGAATAGTACTCAATAGAGCATCAACGGTTACAGAGAGTTCTATCGCTCTGTCAGTCGCCTGCATACGTGATCCAACTCGCTCAAATAGCGGATCATCAAATAGCTTTCGAAGCCTCTGCAAGCTATGACTCATTGCTGACTGACTCACATAACAACGCTCAGCAGCCTTGCTCACACTGTTAGTTTTATACAAAGCCTGCAGTGCAATCAATAAGTTAAGATCAATCCCCTTCCAATTAAAATCCGCCACCCAACAAACCCATATGATTCATAGTAATAATTAAAACAATTAATTTGAATCATAGTACAACTCCACATAAATTAGCCACAAACATTTATTTGGATACGATCATGCTTTCAATTTTTAAGACGTTTTTCTGGCTTGGCTGGATCAGCTTTGGCGGACCTGCCGCGCACATTGGGTACTTTCGTAAGACCTTTGTTGAAAAATTAAACTGGCTGTCAGATGAAGAGTACGGTCAAATTGTGGCACTCAGCCAATTCCTGCCAGGACCAGGCTCAAGCCAAGTGGGATTTGCTCTAGGTTACAAA
>NZ_JAHGAH010000416.1:0-923 GCF_030248475.1 Vibrio sp. D173a | reverse complement strand
ATTGAGATAGGTTCTTAACATCCACGAATTAATGCCTTACTGAAAACATTGTTATATTTTTGAGACGAGCGGCATGATACCCACATTAAAATACCTAATCAACCACACATAAAATCTAAACTTTGATAGGAGTAAAAATGCATAACCGATAAAAATCACATAAAACATCGTGGAAACAGGATTGTTCAATGAATAAATAAGCAACAGAACACTCAATAAGGCTCTATTAAACCGAAAAAATTACGGTAAATAACCGTAAATTACCATAATTTAGTTTTTTACCTGTACTGACTCATAAAAAATCAGCCCGAAACACCACCAATCAATAACTCAAATAAATATCAACAAAAACAGTGAAAGAAGAAATTTTTCGTAATTTATAATCATTCCCAACAAGCAGTACGCCTTCTAAGTGCCAATATTCCGTTGATGTTTTTCATTAAGATATACATTGTATTTTATCTCGGAGAGGTGACCATCAACTTCTTTAAAGCTTGAGCCTGCGTTACCTATATTCTTTCTCCTTTTCCTTACCACTAAATCTTCAAGGATTTTTACCAATTTAATATTTAAATTTATTTTTTCAAAAAAGAATTCAAAAGACATACTTACGACAACTTTAAAAATTTAAAATATAAAAAATGGCAGCAACCTAAGCTGCCATTTAAAGTTTATGATATTGATAATTAGCGTTAGTAAAGCTTAGTATTACTGTTCATTATTTCATTAACTTGAGAACACACATTACCATTTTTCGTATTATCCCAATCACCACTTACATTAAAGTAAGCTTCTTCGTTAAATACAGTAATATTGTCTGTCTCTTGCGAATATGGTTCGAATGTCTTCGACTTCAGCCAGTTGGACATAAGAACGTCTTTCGCTTGGTGATCCTTTTCAGAAAAAAGTAAGCGCTCCATAAA
>NZ_JAHGAH010000415.1:0-4927 GCF_030248475.1 Vibrio sp. D173a | reverse complement strand
GTTTATGGAGCGCTTACGAATGAGTGTTGCTGTTTGGTTTTAGGTAGCGCTCATGATTCAACACAAGGCATTAAGACACAAAAAAGGCGCTCATTGAGCGCCTTTTTTAATTCCGTTAGAAGCGATTAAATTTGAGTGAAATCTGTTTCTACTGCTGGGTTCACGTCTGCTTCGTAATCCACACCGTCAACACCGAAGCCGAATAGCTTCAAGAACTCTTCTTTGTACTCAACGTAGTCAGTTAGCTCTTTTAAGTTTTCAGACGTGATCTGTGGCCATAGGTCACGACAGTGTTGTTGGATATCTTCGCGCAGTTCCCAATCATCCAGACGTAGACGGTTCACTTCATCTACTTCTGCAGCGCTGCCGTCTTCTTTGTAAAGACGTTGGCTGAACATACGGAAGATCTGCTCCATACAACCTTCATGTACGCCTTCTTCACGCATTTTCTTGAATACCATTGCGATGTATAGAGGCATAACAGGAATTGCAGAACTTGCTTGAGTCACAACAGACTTAAGTACCGCTACGTTTGCGCTACCGCCAGTTGCAGATAGTTTCTCGTTCAGTGCTGCTGATGCACGATCAAGGTCCATTTTCGCTTTACCTAGAGCGCCATCCCAGTAGATAGGCCAAGTTAGCTCAGTACCGATGTAGCTGTATGCAACTGTTTTGCAACCATCTGCTAGCACGCCAGCGTCTGATAGTGCGTTAATCCATAGTTCCCAGTCTTCACCGCCCATTACGGTTACTGTGTCTTGGATTTCTTGCTCAGTTGCAGGCTCTACGCTTGCTTCGATGATGACGTCTTTGTTGGTATCAACAGCCGTTGACGTGTAAGTCTCACCGATAGGCTTAAGTGCTGAACGGATTAGTTCACCCGTCTCTGGCATTTTACGTACTGGAGAAGCCAGTGAGTAAACCACCATATCTACCTGACCAAGGTCTTCTTTAATCAGATCGATTGTTTTCTGTTTTGCTTCATTTGAGAAAGCGTCGCCGTTTAGGCTTTTCGCGTACAGACCTTCTTCACGAGCTAGCTTCTCGAAAGCAGCCGCGTTGTAAAAACCTGCTGTACCTGGCTTCTTCTCTGTGCCTTCTTTTTCGAAGAAAACACCGATAGTTGAAGCGCCGCCACCAAATGCCGCAGCGATACGAGAAGATAGGCCGTAGCCACTTGATGCACCCACAACAAGAACGCGTTTTGGTGCGTTTTTAATTGGGCCTTGTGCTTTAGTGTAAGCAATTTGTTCTTTTACGTTAGCTTCACAACCCACTGGGTGCGTAGTAGTACAGATAAATCCACGAATTCTAGGTTTGATGATCATATTCAACTTCCTTTAAAAAACGTTGCTAGGATAAAAGGTTCAGCCCTACTTCGCACCTAATTTCTGTAAAAATGCTGCGAAAATGCAAGTGGTTGGAGCACTCAACAGAAAAACCTAAAGGCTCAAACACAAAAAAGCACCTCAATTGAGGTGCTTCTCTCATTTTATACTCAAACGCTTCATGCTGCTGAGTTCAGGTGCGATTTCTTCGTCGTCACGTTGGTGCGAACTTCTGAGAAATCGTGACTAAAGTGGTCGACTTGAATCGCTTTGTAGCGCAACTTATCTGCCGCCATGATTTGGTCGATTTCTTGCTCTGTCAGCACCTCGGCTTCAAACGCTTGCTGTAGGCGGTCATGCAATAGACCTTTACGCGCTACTTTGCCATCTTTTGCAGCTTTCATCAGTTTACGCTCAAGAGGCTTCACATCGTACATCGCTAAGAATGCACGTTCCATTAGGCCAACGCTGTCGTCTTCCTCTTTGCCGATGTAGCACAGATGAGTCAGTCGATCACGTTGAGCGCCTGGTGTCATCATCGCTTCTGCTAGGCTCACACATAGCTCGTCGCTTGGCGCATTGAAGTGGTTACCCAATGGGAACAACAAGCCTTTTAGAACGCCACCTACGTATTTCACAGGGAAGTTCGAGTAAGCCTCATTCAATGACTTCGAAGCATTGTATAAGCAGTGCTGTACTGCATAATGAACAAAGTTCAAATCACCCTGCTGACGACCTTCATCTTCATACTTCTTGAGTGCAGCAGAAGCCATGTACAAGTAGCTTAAGCCATCACCAAGGCGTGCAGAAATCATTTCTTTGCGCTTCAGGTCACCACCTAGAGTCAACATTGCAAAGTCTGCACTCACTGCCAGCGCGCGGCTGAGGCGAGTAATATCTTTATAGTATTGCTGCGTCGGTCCGCTCATGTGTGCTTTCACGAAGCGAGAACCAGTCAACGCTGCACCCAATGCGCCAAAGGTGTTACCCATTGCGTGTTTTATATGTTTGAACAGCAGATCATCAAACTCTTTCGCGCCCTCTTTCGGATCAGGATTGGCCGCCGCTTCCATCTCTTTCAGAACGTATGGGTGACAACGTGTTGCACCCTGACCGAAGATCATTAGGTTACGAGTCAGAATGTTTGCACCTTCAACCGTAATCGCGACCGGAATACCTAGATAGTGTTTTGCTAGGTAGTTCATTGGACCGTCTTGAATAGCACGGCCAGCATGGATATCGAAAGAGTCATTTAGGATAGTACGAGCGATTTCCGTCATGTGGTATTTCGCAATCGCAGTTACAATGCCTGGCTTCTCCTTCATATCTAGAGAAGTGGTGGTTAGCGTTCGAGTCGCTTCTAGTAGGTAAGTTAAACCACCGATGCGCCCCATCGCCTCTGCAACACCTTCAAACTTACCAATCGACATACCAAACTGCTTACGAACATAAGCATAAGCGCCAGTTGTGCGTGTTGTTAGGTGGCCAATAGCTGTGCCTAGTGCAGGAAGGGAAATGCCTCGTCCAGCCGATAGACATTCCACCAACATACGCCAACCTTTACCTGCGTATTCGGAGCCACCGATCAACCAATCCATTGGAATAAACACATCGTTACCGCGTGTTGGGCCGTTCATGAATGCAGAACCTAGTGGGTCGTGACGCTCACCAATTTCGACACCTTCGTGATCAGCAGGAATTAGAGCACAAGTGATACCCACGTCTTTGTTGTCACCAAGTAGACCATCAGGGTCTTGAAGCTTGAACGCTAAGCCAAGTACGGTTGCTGCGGGTGCTAAAGTGATGTAACGCTTGTTCCAGCTAACACGGATACCTAGAACTTCTTCGCCTTCATGCATACCATAACACACAACACCTTGGTCTGGGATACCACCAGCGTCCGAGCCCGCTTCAGGGCCAGTAAGGGCAAAACATGGAATATCCGTACCGTCTGCAAGACGCGGCAGCCAATAATCTTTTTGATCTTGAGTACCATAGTGAGAAAGCAGCTCACCCGGACCAAGAGAGTTTGGAACCATCACTGAAACCGCAGCACTGATACTGCGCGTTGCAATGCGAGAAACGATGGTTGAGTTAGCCAGCGCTGAAAACTCTCGGCCACCGTATTCTTTTGAAATGATCAGCGAGAAGAAACGCTCCTTGCGTAAAAACTCCCATACTTCTGGTGGAAGATCTCGATCGTCTTTCACGATCTTTTGGTCATCCAACATTTCTAGTAACGTTTCTAGCTCATTGTCCATGAAGGCTTGCTCTTCAGACGTCAGAGCAGGCTTCGGATAATGATGTAGCGTTGTAAAGTTTGGCTTGCCTGAGAATAGCTCAGCGTCCCACCACACACTGCCCGCTTCCATTGCTTCTTTTTCAGTACTCGACAATGGAGGCAGTACTTTCTTAAACATTTTAAATGCTGGGTCACTAATCCATTTTCTTCGTAGAGAGCTCATAGTTCAGATCCTTTTGTTCACGTCACCGCTAGCGGCTTTAACTTATCTTTATTATTGATTTAATATGCTTTACTTTGCCGACATACCAGCCGACAAATATGGAATCAAAAGGTCGACGACAGACTTAACATCAACCTCTTTTTCAAACTTACTTTCTGCAATTTCTGTTAACGCTTGGCTTGATGCCATAGTGAAAACGCAAGTGCCTAATGTGAAGTGTAATCGCCAGAACAATTGTTCTTCAGTTAATTCTGGGTTCGCTTTCATGATGGAGAACATGAACAAGTTCATCACTTCTTCATATCTTGTACTGATAAACCAGCGTAAATGGCCTTGTACGTCGGTGTAACCTCTACCAATCAGTAACATAAACAGTGCCGTACCGTTCGGTCTTACCTCATTTAGCGATCTTAGCGGTAGACGCAACGATTCAAACACTTCATCCATGTTGTAGCTATCATGTGTGTTTAGCTCGATTAACGACGTCTTAATGCTTGGCATTAGCGCTTCTAGGTAACGGTCTAGCACTGCCCTTACAAGCGTTTTCTTGTCGCCAAAGTGGTAGTTGACCGAAGCCAGGTTTACGTTTGCCTTACCAGTAATGGTTCGTAGTGATGTGTCATTGAAGCCGTATTCTGCAAATAGTCCTTCTGCTACATCGAGTATTTTTTCTTTTGTTGTACTTCTCGGGGCCATTTCAATCACTCGTATTAAACAACTGTTTGAAAATATACTCCCGAAACCTGAGATCAACAAATGATTAACATCACACTTTCACGCATTGGTCTGACCAGAAAGAAAAGTAGCGCTTTAAGAGAATGAATTTAAAGCGAATATTATTTTGTGAAAAAAACTTCTAAAAAAAATGGAACTGTTTGGAATCCGCCCGGTCTGAATTACTGTAACAGCTAGGGCATTCAAAGTTTTTCAGGCCGTCAAACTTGTTTCTATCTAGTTGCTACATTGCTGCTTTTTCTTATTAACTCCTATGTTTGTATCCGCCCAGACATTTTTTAGTCTGGGCTTTTTTTCGCCTGTCATTTGAGCTCCCCTTTGGATGAGCTTTATGTTGTGCAAACTTCACCAATCTACAGATACAAAAAAGCCTCCCAGTCGGGCTGTCTCTTGATCACA
>NZ_JAHGAH010000414.1:0-2333 GCF_030248475.1 Vibrio sp. D173a | reverse complement strand
CCGTTATCGTAGATTGCTCGTTCGTTGGGAGAAGAAAATCGAAAACTACGAGGCCATGTTGCATTTTGCTTGTGGCCTCATTGTTTGGAATAAATCCCTTTTGGGATAGGCTCTAAGTATTGTTCAACATGGGGCAGCCATGTCTTCTCACTTAATTAAGCAACAAAGCCAGGATCACAGTCTAAAAATTTTTTGTCGAATGCCCAGTTAGAAATAAGTCCATTGAATTAAAACAACATTTTTATCCAAACTATAATTAAACGATGTTTTATTAAATATCCTGCTTAGTAAATGTTGGTAAACGCAGTTTTATTAATTAGCCAAATCGGCTAGTATTTGTTCTGAAGATTTTTAAAGTCATCGATTAACCTCTCAATGTTGATTAAATTCAGCCAGTTAGTTGGATTATCTTTACTAAATACAAAGTGTATTTTAGTAATAGGTGTCACTGCGCATAATAGGCAACATTGAGAATAGAATTAAATTGATGTACATGCTGTATTAGTGACTGCACGAATCAATCACTAAATTTGTTGCACCAAGAGTTTTATTTAGTACAAATGAAAAAGCTATTATTATTATTGATATGGACATCGTTGGCAGTTTCGCCTTTTGCCTTTGCTCATCATTCAGGTAAAGCGATGGAAACGAAAGCCACTAAACAACTTGTTGAAAAAACATATAAAGAAGCCAAGTTGGAAGGCGTCATTGACTTCAGTTTATTCAATGATGCGTTCTTAGCTTATAAGAATACCTCAGATCGCAAAAAGCCACTTTTGACCATCATCGATTACAGTAAACCATCTACTGAAAAACGCTTTTATGTGGTCGATTTGGACAAGAAGAAGCTCATTTTTAACACTTATGTCTCTCACGGCGTAAACAGCGGCAAGAAGACTGCAACGAAGTTCTCTAATGTTGTAAACTCTCGTAAGACTTCCCTGGGAACATTTTTAACCGATACCACATACTATGGTTCTAACGGTTATTCACTTCGCTTAGATGGACTGACATCAGGGGTGAACGATAAAGCACGAGAGCGTTACATCGTGGTTCATGGTGCGGACTACGCGAATCCTTCTTTTATTAAGAAGAATGGTTATCTTGGTCGCAGTTGGGGTTGCCCCGCTCTACCACAGAAACTATCACGAGAAATCATCGACACCATTAAAGGTGGCAGTGTTATCTACGCTAGCGCTTAAGGTTTCTTGACCTAATGTTGAAAAGGGAGCTAATACGCTCCCTTTTTTAATGCGACAAAAAACTGTTCATCCTTTCAGCAAGTCGTTAGTATACGAAAGCGCCACCTTCAGGCAGCAACCGAATATCGATTCCATAGTGTTTTAGGGTTAGTTTTGGTTCACGTATTTCGCCTTTTGCTTTTGTTGTCACTCTCCCTGTTCTCAGGGCAAATGCTTGCAGCGCAAAATCAGCCATCCTCAGAATTCCACTACACGCATTCAGAAAAGCTTTATAAGCTCACTCAATACGATTATCACGCAATAAAAGCGCCTTATCGTGCTAGGAATAGTCGCGACTCTTGGAGTCCAGACGGCTACTTTCGACACCTAAAACGTGATTTACTTGGTTTACTCCCTTGTCGCCGCACATCCGGTAACGATGGTGAGTTACCCCTAAATATTACGCCTGACTATCACCTATTGGTCGCGTTCTTATCTCCATCATTATTGGATATTGCGCTCAAAGCGACGCCTTTACCCGATACTGCCTATGTACTCACACAGACTCGCTCGTACCATCTCGCAGGATGGAAGCAAGCTAATTTACTGTACGTATTCACACACAGTCGCGACGCTTAGTTCGCACATTGACTGTACTGACACAATATGGAAACCGTCAGCACCAGCCATGGATGATCTCATCTGAAGACTGAATTAACTCGAGATCCTGATTATGAAAAAAATCGCGACTATTGCCACTTTGGCGCTTATCACTTTATTCACAACAACAGTGCAAGCAGCGAAACCAGAAGAAATGAGCAACAGCGCTCTGATGGAGTGTGCCAATGCATCTAACTCCCGAACTGCGGTTCCTGAGCACCGTGCAATGTTTCGTCATTACTTGATGGCAGAACGTGGTTACACATTCAGCCAGCTATCTTCGGCAGAGACCGAATTCAAAGCAAAAGGCATGGATGAGACCAAGATGGAACAGCTCTACAAAACTGAGTGTAAAGAAGTAGGCGAATACCTTTACAGGAATGGCTACTGATTCACGCTCAATTCAAATTACGTAGAGAACGAAAAAGGCGCGATCATAGCGCCTTTTTTGCTTTTCGAGCTTCAGGTTTATACGACGTAAGCGCTCCATAA
>NZ_JAHGAH010000413.1:0-726 GCF_030248475.1 Vibrio sp. D173a | reverse complement strand
TATCAATGTTCAAGCTTCCCTGTTAAATACGACTGCTCATAAAATCTCTCTCAAATTAACCGATGACTACTCAATAAACTAGGTAACGGACCAAAATTTAGCTAATTTATGCCATTTATATTGAATATTCATAAAAAAAATCCCCGTAAATCGGGGCTATCCTGTCACGCCACTCTCTATTTCACTCGCGACACTTTTAATCAAACGACGCATCCATTGGTGGTCGGGATTACTCTGCAATAACGGACTCCATGCCATCTTTACTTCAAAAGGTTCGATAGCAAATGGAGCTGGCTTGATCAGCAAATTAGGGTTATCTCTTTGCAGTTGAGCCGCCTTTGTTGGAATCGTCAGAATCAGATTCTTCTGTTGGGCAAAAAGAATGGCCGACAAATAATGTCGCGTAAACACGGTGATGTTTCTCGTTTTACCGATGCGCATTAGTGCCTCATCTATCCACCTCAATTTCTGTGCTTCACTTGGGTTGATCCCGACGCCAGTACCCATTCCCGTCTTGCTTACCCAAATATGTTGAGCTTTTAAATACGACAAAAGGCTAAAGTCATCGGCAATTGGGTTGTCGCAACTGAACAAACAGGAGAACCCGTCGTGCCAAAGGCTCATCTGATGGAAGGACTGAGGGATGTTGTCAAAACGGTTGATAATAATATCAACGGTGCCCTGTTCTACGTCCTGATAACTCACGTCACTGGGCGTCATAATATC
>NZ_JAHGAH010000412.1:0-479 GCF_030248475.1 Vibrio sp. D173a | reverse complement strand
CTGACAGAAACATCATCTATCGTACCTTGCGTGAAATGCAGCGTCACTCGAAGCGATTGCTTCCTTAATCCATAAACCATCATTAAACGACGTAACTCCTGATTAAGGTCGGCAAAAAGTGTCGAAATATGTTGCTCGACTTTGCCCGATTGATTGCTTTTTTCTCGGTCAAGTAGCCCGCTTTTATTGTCGAGGTTACGGCCTTGGGATACCCCATTTTCTCGATGATAGTTTCGTGCGTCCACTATCTCTTTGTCGACACCACCATTGATATCAACCACAGTCGGATTATACGCTCTTTTTTGTGTGGAAGCGGTTTCTTTTTGAGAAAGCGATGACGCTTTAGAAATAACTACTTCTGAGCTTCCCCCCAAGCTTTTCCCAAACATGGCACTCAATGATTGCGCATCCTTATTCGCTTGAGTCACAACAGCCTCTGACTTTGGTTCTGGTTCTGGCTCTGGTTCTGGTTCTGGTTC
>NZ_JAHGAH010000411.1:0-1115 GCF_030248475.1 Vibrio sp. D173a | reverse complement strand
ACTACGATATGTCAGTTGGCGATTCAACTGTCAGTATTACTAAAATGTTAGCGAATAAGTTGTTTTCTACACATCCATGATATTGCAACAACGGGACGCACCTATTCGGAAGAGTTCGTTACCATGCGTTAATCGCATAAGCGACATTATCGAATGATTAAGAAAGCAGACTCCGGTCTGCTTTTTTTGTGCCCGCTCTGAACTTTGCTCAAAATTTCAACGTAACAGACAAGGATTTCCTCTTAATGAAACATCGGAGTGTGTTATGAACCTACTGATTGAATCTTTTGAAGGCGGCATCTACCTTGCTTATCAAGTCACAGACCATAACCGTAGACTGGTAATGGATAGTGACCAGCATCCGAAAAAGTTTATGAGCCTTAACCAAGTGCGCGACCACTTTAATGACCAATCAATCACGTCAGCAACGCTGGTTCACAACAGTGCCTACGATGAGATGTGCGGAGAACAGTGCGGCAGCGATACCCCGCTCAGTGTCGATCTTCGTTGGTAGCCACCACTCCTTTCCCTACATTATTCAGACTAAAACCAACACTCAAACTAAAAGAGGACTCATTAAGAAGTCCTCTTTTTGCCTCTGGCCTTGTTATTAGCGTGCCATTCGTCGATTCCTGCGTTTAATGTTGCCCTCTCGCACCATAAAATCGAACAGAGGTGCAAATAGGTTAGCAAACAAGATCGCGAGCATTATGCCTTCCGGATACGCGGGGTTGAGCACCCGAATCCCGATTGTCATTACACCGATAAGAATACCGTAGGCCCATTTCCCTTTATTGGTAAAAGCGGCAGATACTGGGTCGGTCGCCATAAAGAAAGTACCAAAGGCCACACCACCGACGACAAAGTGCCAATAGAAAGGCATTGAGAACATCGCATTGGTATCAGAACCAATCCAGTTGAGTAACGTTGACGTCGCTGCCAGACCAACAACAACCCCGGCTACGATCCGCCAAGAAGCTATCTTCATCGCAATCAGCGCCAAGCCGCTCAAGATGATCAGCATGGATGACACCTCACCCATTGAGCCCGGTATATTACCGATGAAGGCATCCATCCAAGAGATCGGTGCGCCTGTCATGTTGTTGACCAAGGCA
>NZ_JAHGAH010000410.1:0-1031 GCF_030248475.1 Vibrio sp. D173a | reverse complement strand
ACCTTCTTTAGAAGGTTGTAATTTACAAGATTTTATTGTGTGACTTAAATCGTTGTGTCAGCTGGGCTCATCGTTAGGTTTCCTCTCTTTTATCCGTGATTTAAACTAAAACGTCCCATTTCCTAAGATTCAGAATTTTCTGATTTTAAATATTAGAAAACGGGAGAGTGATTGGTTTATCTGAGACGAATTCGGCCTTGCGACAGGTGTAACTTAAATGCATCGAAACAAAAATATGAAAGCAAGAAGGATTCAACTATGAAAAGCCCTAAAATCACATTCATCGGTGCGGGTTCTACGATTTTTGTGAAGAACATTCTTGGTGATGTATTCCACAAACCGGCCTTCAAAGAGGCGCAAATTGCCTTGATGGATATTGATGAAATCCGCTTAGAGGAATCGCACCTTGTAGTGAGTAAGCTGATTGAATCATCGGGTGCTACGGGCACGATCACTTGCCACTTAAACCAAAAAGAGGCACTGCAAGGCGCAGACTTTGTCGTCATCGCATTGGTATCGCACTGACCGCAGTGGATTGTGTACCGCACATTGAACAAAGCCCTGAAATCGTCTTTGGCATGCAATGCATCATGGTTGGTCTGCCGGCATTCTTCTTCGCTATCGCTTTGGTTGTGTACTTCCGCTTCTACAAACTCAACGGTGCTTACCACCAAAAAATTCAGGATCACCTGACCGAGAAATACGACCATATTACGACGCAAGAGACGCCAAAAGGCCTTACGCGTAAATCTGCCAAACCGGCTGAAGCACTCTAAACCTACACAGTCAGCGTAAGCTTATCGTTTACGCTGACCTATCAGCACAGCGCTCTGCCTTTTTATTTCTCCATCTCTTTTCCAAAAAACATTAAACCTTTCTGAAATTTGGTCGATAAGTATCCAAAGCCTTAATTTTAGGACCCAATATTTGTGGCGATCACCGTTAATACCAATGTGGCAGCACTTGTCGCACAGCGTCATTTGACCAGTGCAACCGATATGCTGAACCAATCCATGGAGCGTTTGTCTTCA
>NZ_JAHGAH010000041.1:0-18117 GCF_030248475.1 Vibrio sp. D173a | reverse complement strand
GAACGGCATTAGAGCGATATGCTCCCTTTTTATGTGATGCTAATACAAGCGCTTATGCGTCTTCACCACGAGGGCGTTCATTACATAGCTTGATTGCTCGCTCTAAAAGCTCAAGTGCTGTCTTATCGCTTTCAGGTAGCGCTGCGTCACTTTCAGCAATAGGCGTTACGCGGTCACCCCATTTCAGTACCGCTGCACCCCATGTCAAACCAGCACCGAACGCTGCTAATAGCATGTTGTCGCCTGGCTTAACACGGCCTTGTTCTAGCGCTTCACACAGTGCAATTGGCACAGTCGCTGCTGATGTGTTGCCGTAGTTTTGGATGTTCACAAACGCTTTTTCTTGTGGAATACCAGAAAGGTCACACAGCGTTTGGATAATACGGATGTTTGCTTGGTGCGGGATTACCACGTCGATTTGACCTGTGGTTAGTTCAGAAGCTTTCAGAACCGTTTTCGCAGCCAGACCCATGCCTTTAACTGCGCGTTTGAAGATCTCTTGTCCGACAAAGTTGAAGTCCCAGTAACCGTTATCTTCAGCAAAGCGATCCATACATGTACCAAACTTAGGCACGGAAAGAATGTCACGACCTTTCGCGTCACAACCAATTTGCGATTGCAGTAGACCGGTTTCTTGTTCTGTACGAGTCAGGACAACTGCCCCTGCACCATCGCCGAACAGTACAGCAGTATCGCGCATTGCCCAGTCAATGTAGAAAGACAGACGCTCAGCACCAATAATGATCGCGTTACGGTAGTTACCTGATTGAATCAAACGTGTGCCAGTTTCTAGGCCATACACAAAGCCAGTACATGCTGCGTTTAAATCGAATGCGGCAGCAGAACGGATACCAAGGTTCTGTTGTACTTTAGACGCAATGTTTGGGATAAGTGAATCAGGAGAGCAAGTCGCAACAATGATTAGGTCGATGTCACTCGCTTCTACACCTGCACGGGCCATCGCATGTTGCGCAGCGACCGTTGCCATATCCGACGTGTTTACGTGGCTAATGCGACGGTTTTCGATACCAGTACGGGTGCGAATCCATTCATCTGAAGTTTCAAGGAAAGTGCTAAGGTCATCGTTAGAGAGCGTAGCTGGTGGAAGACATTTTCCCCAACCGGTAATTTCAGCGTAGTAATTTGTCATCGCAGACCTATTTATTGTTGTATTTTAATGAAATTTCTTAGAACCTGTTCGGGTCCAAATACGGACTTGCCGTCTTATATTTCGGCAGGCTAAAAAATAAGTATACAAATTATGAGGCTGACTGGTAAGTCATGTTTTCATGAAGTTGTCATAAAGGAAGAAGTCATGTCATCGTTTAAAACTCGTTGTCCGTCTTGTGGCGGTTTAAATCGTGTTCCTAATGAGCGAGTTGCAGAAGCTGCTAGCTGTGGTAAATGCAAGAACGCTCTATTTGATGGTTCACCAGTAGAAGGCACTATCGATAACTTTTCGGCGCTGCTAGAGAGCAACACGCCGGTTGTGGTCGATTTCTGGGCACCGTGGTGTAACCCTTGTGTTGGTTTTGCTCCTGTTTTTGAGGATGTCGCGCAAGAACAGACCGGAAACGCACGTTTTGTCAAGATTGATACCGAAGCGCAACAACAGTTGGCAGCGCAATTTGGTATTCGTAGTATCCCAACCATTATGGTTTTTAAGAACGGCCAACGCGTCGACATGATCAACGGCGCCCTACCAAAAACTCAATTTGATCAGTGGTTAAATCAAGCACTTAGCAAATAAATCTCTTCGCCAGCCTTATTCTTAGGCTGGCGTTTTTATTCAGCTTTTCTTCATAGAATTTCGATAAATTTCTTTTGTCGAAACGACACAAATATATCATTTTACTTGCCTATTAATTAGCCTCATATTCGCGCCGAACAAACCCTGATTTTCACTTAACTTATAGGCGCAAAACATTGGAAAACACAGCCATTCCTTCAGTATCACCACGAGTCACAGTTCCTGTCGTAGCACTGTCTCTTTATGCAGTGGCATCAGGCTATTTGATGAGCTTGATCCCTCTTATGCTTGGTGAATACAACATCTCTGCTGATTACGCGAGTTGGTTGGCGAGTGTGTTTTATGGTGGCCTATTAGTTGGTGCTATTTTCTTTGAGCGTATTGTTCGTAGTGTTGGACACCGTAAAGCGTTTGTTGGCTGTTTGGCGACCTTCTCACTGACGATCGTTGCCCTTCCACTTATTCCAAATGGCATGGTATGGCTCGCTGCACGTTTCATCGCAGGTATGGCGGTTGCTGGCGTATTTGTGATTGTGGAATCATGGTTGATGTCCGGCGATGAGTCTTCTCGCGCAAAACGCTTAAGCCTTTACATGCTATCTCTATACGGTGGCTCTGCTCTTGGTCAGTTTGGTATTGGTATCCTAGGTGTAAGCGGCGGCGTTCCTTTTGTTGCGATCACCACTCTTATCCTAATGGCAATTCTGGTTTTGCTTTTTATTGATTGCGAACAGCCAAACAGCCATGAATCAACAGCACTATCGTTTAAGCAAATTTCTAAGCTAAGCCACGCAGCCATCATTGGTTGTATTGTTTCTGGTTTAACTTTGGGTGCAATCTACGGCCTGATGCCAGTAGAGCTTGCAAACCGTAAGATTAGCCACCAAGACATCGGTACGTTAATGGCGCTTGTGATCCTTGGCGGTATGCTGGTTCAACCTATGGTTACCACGTTAAACAAATACATGGCTCGTACTGTGTTGATGGCGTTTTTCTGTATCCTTGGTATTTTTTCTATCGGCCTGACTTTTGTATCTTCATCAGCGGTAGTACTTGCAGCGGCACTGTTCCTATTGGGCATGGCGACATTTGCACTATACCCAATCGCAATTAACCTGGGTTGTGAAGGATTAGACGAGCGTTTCATCGTATCCGCAGCGCAAGTTATGTTGTTCAGTTACAGCGTCGGTTCAGTGGCTGGCCCAGTGGTTGCTGATAAATTCATGGGTCAAATGCACGGACTGTTGGGTTACTTGTTCGCCGCACTGCTTGCGACTTGTATCTACATGCTAATCGCGGCAACTAAGTCAAAACACCAAATGGCTGCTGGGCTGTAATATCGGCAAAACAAAATACGAAAACGAGGGACTATCACCCTCGTTTTTGGTTTTCCATCCGCTTATGGCGATTCGAAGCATTAGCTACAGGCTTTTCCGGAACATCACGTTTCTCGTGCACTAAATGCCGTATTGCTAGAATTGGGTGTTTAAGCAGCATTCTAGGCCCCGAGTAACGCATTACTAAACGCATTTGCTCTTTAGGCTCGGGCTTGTAGCAATGAATTGGGCATTGGTTGCAAGCCGGCTTGGCTTCTCCGTAAGGACAACGATCTAGCCGCACTTCCGCATACTCTAACAATTCGCGACATTCTGAGCATAACTCGCCTCTCGTGCCATGGTGATCTTTACAATAGACCTCTACCATCGCCTTGACGGTTTTAAATTCTGTGGCGAGTTTGCCTAATAAAATGTCGCTCATTCTTTTCCTCAAGCTAACGCGCCGTTGATTGCTGCATCTTAATCGAAGCTTATCTGGTTACAACTTCATGGTGTACAGTTGCAGAGTCCGACCATTATCGTAAGTCTGCTCGACGCGTTCAAACTGAAAACCCAATTTTTCTAGCAAACTTATACTACGAATATTGTCATTATTGGTGATGGCGACCAAGTTTTCTATTTTCATTTCGTCACGAGCGAAATCCACAACGACTCGAGCAGCTTCTGCAGCGTAGCCTTTACCATAAGCACTCGGTAAGTAACCGTAGCCAATATCAAACGCGGTTAATGTGTCACGCTTGACCAAACCACAAATACCGATGGGTTGTTGTTCGAGCTTGGTTTCTACCACCAGTAAGCTGACTCCTTTAAGCTCTTGCATGCGTAGCATGTTGTCTTCGATATAACGCTCAGCTTCTTCTAGGGTTCGAATTTGTTTGTCACCAACGAAGCGATAAAAATCCGGTTGGTTATAGAGTTCTAAAATAAACGGCGCATCTTCTACACTGACAAGACGCAGTGTGAGGCGCTCAGTAATAAGTGTTTTCATAGGGAATCCATTAGGGTTGTAACTTGACGGAAAAATCACTATCCTGCTCCGCTAAATTAAAGGACCAACACCATGAACCGCAAGAAGAAAATCAACTCGATCTTAAAAGCGAAGTTGAAAAAACAAAATGCAAAGCTTCATAAGAGCAACAAGCCTCGCTACATCTCAAAAGCAGAACGCGCGAAGATGGAAGCCGAAGAGCAAGCAAATGAGCAAACTTCACAAGTAGCTGAAGAGACTCAGGCAACAGATGAAGCATAAAAGAAAAGCCGCATAACGCGGCTTTTCTTTTACTTGTACTTGTCTTCGTACTTAAAAATTAGACTTTAAAGTATCTCAGTTGATCATGAAGAATCTCTGAGGTTGCCGCTAAGTGCTGGCTTTCCTCTGCTAGCATCTGCGACGCTTCTTTCACTTCATTTGCCGCTAGGTGAATGGTCGTGACATTTTGTGTCATCTCGTTCGCCACTAAGCCTTGCTGCTCTGACGCTGCGGCAATCTGAGCCACCATATCATTCGAACGGATCAACTCCTCAACCATGGTTTCCAATTGCGTTTGCGTAGATTGTGATATGCCGACACTCAGCTCCACTTTTGCATTGCTGCGCTCCATCGCTTTGACGGTACGCTCCGTACGCTCAATCAGTGAATCGATGGTCTGTTGAACTTCGTCGGTCGATTGTTGTGTGCGACTCGCAAGGTTTCGTACCTCATCGGCAACAACGGCAAATCCACGGCCCTGCTCACCTGCCCGTGCTGCTTCAATCGCTGCATTTAAAGCAAGCAAGTTTGTTTGCTCAGAAACTTCTCGAATCACACTCACAACCGCTCGGATTTCATTCACACCCGCTTGAAGCTCTGCGACCATCTGGTCCGCAGCAGCGATGTCTTGAGAGACTTCAGCAATGGTTTGAGAGGTTTGCTGCATGTATTTCCCGCTTTGCTCGGCATGATTGGTTACAAGTGCCGTGCTGTGCGCTGTATTCTCTGCATTGTTGGCGACATCTGAAATAGTGGTACTCATTTCCGTCATTGCTGTTGAAAGTTGCTCTAATTGTGCATGCTGACTGTTTACACTGGTCGCTGCCTCTTCACTTGCTTGTGCAATGCTTTGTGCCATATTGGCAGACTGCTGGGCAGATTCATGGGCCGCGAGTAAAGTCCCTTGTAGCTTTTCTAGCATACGGTCAATCTCGTTACTCATCTCACCCAGCTCATCTTTACGAGATGCATTTAGGCGCACAGTGAGATCACCATCGGCAATTTTGTGGGTGTTGCCGATCAGTCTTTGAAGAGGATCGATGATGTTACTTGAAATGATGTAACCGAGAACCGCTAGCGCACCAATTAATACCGTAGCGATGATTGCCTCTTTGACCGCTTCTTTGTAAAAGGCTTCTTGAATATCGGCAACAAGGATGCCTGAACCAACGATCCATTGCCACTCAGGGTAGATTTGTACGTAGGAGACCTTATCTTTTAATTTCCCTTCTGGGCTTTTCCAGTGGTAATCCAAAAAGCCTGAACGCGTGGTTTTGGCTATCTGAGCCATTTCACGCCAGTGGAACTTACCTGCACCATCTTTAAAGTTGCTCGCATCTGCACCGTTGAGGTCAGGTTTAGTCGGATGAAGCAAGACTTTGAGTTCAGGCGTCAGTACCCAGAAGTAGTTGTTGCTGTCATAGCGCAATGTTTGGATCGCGTTCAGCGCTTGTTGTTTTGCATCCTCAATCCCCAACTCACTTCGCTGCTGGTAGTAATGGTCAATCAAGCTAATGGCAACTTCAACTTGTGCACTGAGTTTGCTCTCTCGTTCGCTTAACGAGTTTTTACGTTGTTCATTTAAGTTGTATACGCAAGCCGCAATCAGAAGGAATGCAGAGAAAATAACAAGCGCAAGCAGCTTGTTTCTAACGGACAGGTTACTAAGTTTCATAATTAAGCCATTTTTATTGTGTTTTCCAACTGGAAAGCAAAATCTACAAAACAACCAGATACTTATCCTGATGCATATCAATTTTTCTAATATTTGTTATCGCGAAGTATCTTACCTGCTTACGTGCTCACATTATTATGCGTTGCGGTTATTATGAAAGCAGCCAATATAGCTAAGCCCATCACTTATTACGTTTTTATTCACCTGTTGCTCATTGCTTAAATTACAACCTGTTAACGTCGGTTATTACACCATTTTGGACGCAATTAACTTAACCACCCGCGGATAAAAACATTCGATCAACACTGCGACAAACGCCGCGTAACACTTGTGCTTCGTAGCGTGAGTTATTCCCAATTATTGGACATTGCTGTTTCTTATAAAATGGAATGTGAACAAGGCTAAGTATTTTTTCCTTCAATACCGAAACAATAGAAGTCCCTGTTTCTAATAAGGAAATTAAACATGTTGTATCTTGAGTTTCTATTTTTGCTCGTGATGCTGTATATCGGCTCACGGTATGGCGGCATTGGTCTTGGTGTCGTTTCTGGTATTGGTCTGGTGATTGAGGTTTTCATCTTCAAGATGCCTCCAACGTCTCCGCCAGTGACCGTAATGCTGATCATCCTCGCGGTGGTCACTTGTGCCTCCATTCTTGAAGCCGCAGGTGGCTTAAAATACATGTTGCAGGTGGCAGAACGCGTACTACGTAAGAACCCCAAGCGCGTCACTCTTATTGCACCGTTCGTAACTTACTTTATGACCTTCCTACTTGGCACTGGTCACGCGGTTTACTCCATCATGCCAATCATTGGCGACGTTGCGCTGAAAAACGGCATTCGCCCTGAGCGTCCGATGGCTGCGGCATCGGTTGCCTCTCAAATCGCCATTACAGCATCACCGATTTCAGCGGCAGTGGTTTACTACCTAGCGCAGCTTTCTGACATTCAACACGAAATTACCTTGCTTTCGATTCTTCTTGTCACAGTGCCTGCGACCTTGCTCGGTACATTACTGATGTCTCTTTACAGCTTGAAACGCGGCAAAGAACTTGAAGACGATGAAGAGTATCAAGAGCGCCTAAAAGATCCGGTTTGGCGCGACAAGATCTTAAACACAACGGCAACCTCTTTGGATGAAGTACTGCCGTCTAGTGCTCGTAACTCTGTTCTGCTGTTCATCCTATCGATTCTTGTGATTGTCGTTATCGCGATGTGGCCAGAGGTCCGTACCATCGCTGAAGGTTCCAAGCCAATCAGTATGGCGGTTGTGATTCAAATGATGATGCTCTGCTTCGGCGGTATCATTTTACTAGCGACTAAGACTGATCCTCGAGACGTACCAAATGGCGTGGTGTTCAAGTCAGGTATGGTTGCAGCGATTGCGATCTTCGGTATTGCATGGATGTCAGATACCTACTTCCAATACGCAATGCCTCAGTTTAAGTCAGGCATCGTAGAGATGGTTACCAACTACCCTTGGACATTCGCACTAGCACTATTCATTGTGTCTGTTGTGGTGAACTCTCAAGCAGCGACAGCTCGCATGATGTTACCGGTCGGTTTAGGTCTAGGTTTAGAGCCAGCACTGCTTATCGGTTTGATGCCAGCGGTTTACGGTTACTTCTTTATTCCAAACTACCCTTCAGATATCGCGACTGTGAACTTCGATACCTCAGGTACGACTAAGATTGGTAAGTGGTACTTCAACCACTCATTCATGTCTGTGGGTTTAATCGGCGTGATTGGTGCGTGTTGTTTGGGTTACTTGCTAGGGCAAATGATCATTCCGTCATAACCTATTCATTAGACAGAATATGGGGCGAGTCATTGTACGTTTGCGTACAGCCTGAAGTGACTCGCCCTTTCTTCTTTCTCGAAGCTATACCGTGAGGAGAGATTAAAGAAGAAAGTCCTCATCGACAGCAACAAAATGGTCCGCGCAATCAATCAAGGTTTGGGAAGTTAACTTTGGTACCCCATACACAGTGACTTTCTTGTTGAAGCGTTGCTGAATGCGTTCCACCAACAGACTGAAATCACCGTCGCCAGACACCAAAATCACTTCATCCACTTCAGGGGCAATTTCAATCGCATCTAGCGTGATACCCACATCCCAGTCACCTTTAGCACTGCCGTCACGGCGTTGAATGTAAGGCTTGAGCATCACCTCAAAGCCAACACCACGCAAAATATGGTGGAACTGGCGCTGCTTAGGATCGTTACTCGCAATTGCATAAGCTCGTGCACTCACCACTTCTTTCCCTTGTGTCGCGACATACCAAAACTGGTTGTAATCAAAATTGCTGCGGTACGCTTCGCGACAGGTGTAATAGACGTTTTGTACGTCGACTAAGATTGCGATCTTTTGTTTGCTTTCAGAATTCATCTATTTAATACGCTTTATTTGTTTGTCGCATACCCTATGCCACTTTGCACCAAAGCACAATGAGCTAATTCCACTAAACTTACCGTATAACTTGGTATTCGCGTTACTAGGAGTGAAGCCATGAGTAAGACAATCATTGCCCTGTTGCTTTCATGCCTCATATCGAGCCCGGTATTTGGCTATCCAGCGCATGCCCAATACTGGCCGCATCGTAGCGTGTTGTATTTTGCGCCTGCTAATGACGACCACGTTAAACAGTTTTTGCTTGAGGCCCTCATGAATGAATGTGAATTGGAAGATCGCGACGTGATCACTTTAGTGATTGCTGAGGACGGTTTTACTGAACCTTCGTGGCTAAAAGAGGAGTTCGACTTAAAAATGCTGGCTGCTCTCTACGAAGTCAAAGCAGGTCAACACACTGCGATTCTTTTGGGTAAAGATGGCGAAGAGAAACACCGCTGGGGAGCGAAGACCGATTGGCAATTCATCAACAACCTTATCGATGAGATGCCAATGCGGAAAAGAGAGATGCAACAGAAACGCAATCCTTGCGCGATTTAGTATTAAACGGAAAGGCCGTTGTTATCGTCCAAACCATTCCAGTTTGTTGTGCAGCTGTGTCACACTACCCACCACAATCAGTGCAGGACTCACTGCTCGCTCTGCCATGCTAGAAAGTTCGTTCAACTTACCTTGGAACACGCGCTGCTCCGGGCGCGTACCGTTTTCAATAATGGCGCATGACATCTCAGGGTCTAATCCATGCGTGATCAGCTTATCCATAATGTGTCCGCTTTGCTTCAAACCCATGTAGAACACAAGCGTGTTGTTGGATTGCGCCAGTGAATGCCACTCAATCTCACGACCATCTTTTTGTACGTGACCAGTGATGAATTGAACGCTTTGCGCATGGTCGCGGTGTGTTAATGGAATACCAGCATAAGCCGTTGCACCCGCTGCCGCTGTGATACCTGGAACTACTTCGTATTTGATGCCAAATTCCGCTAGTTCTTCTAGCTCTTCACCACCACGACCAAAGATAAATGAGTCACCGCCCTTCAGACGTACAACACGCTTACCTTCTTGTGCTTTCTCCACTAAGATTTGGTTGATTTGATCTTGAGGCACACAGTGAAAGTCCAATTTTTTGCCTACGTAGATCATCTCTGCTGATGCATGAGCCAATTCAAGAATGTCTTTCGACACCAAACGGTCGTACACAACAACTTCAGCCGCTTGAATGGCTTTTAAGCCTTTTACTGTGAGCAAATCAGGATCACCAGGACCTGCACCGACAAGAGAAACAAAGCCGCTGTTTAAAGATGAGTGAGCAGTAGTCATATCAACGCCTATCGAAAAATTTAGATATAAAGAGAGACTCTTGGCAAAGAAGCGCTTTTTATAGCCAAATAGCTTGTTCGTAGATGGGAACGAGATTCCCTACTCTGTCGTTCCTCCATCTAGGGAATGACAGGCTTATCGCTTTGCTTGTCATCGCATTAGATGAGCAGTCTTTGTTGAATTGCTCCTTTTAAGTCATTCCTGAGAGTGACGAAGGAGCGCAGTCGGGAATCTCTCAGTTCAAGTCTAAAGAGACTCCCGACTCGTTCATTACCTAATATTGGTAATAAACCTCGATTACTTAGCCATTGCAGGTTGTGCTTTTACTTCTTCTTCAGCATTGATAGAAGGCGCAGTTTTTGCGTGAGTTAGGTACAGTGGAATACAAGTCATTACTAGACCACCAACAATGTTACCTAGGATGGTTGGGATAAGGTTGAAGTTCAACCAAGTCGCGATACCAAAATCCGCACCTAGAATCATACCTAGTGGGAATAGGAACATGTTTACCACTGTGTGCTCAAATACTAGTGCGAAGAAGATGAAAATTGGGAACCACATCATTGCTACGCGACCAGACACTGAACGTGCAGTCATGTTGCCGATAACGCCTAGACACACCATTAAGTTACAGAAGATGCCGCGTACGAAACACGTGATCCATCCGTCCATACCCATGTTTTCAAAACCAAGGCTACGTGCGGTAGAAACAGCGATGAATTTCTTCGCTACTGCGTTCAGTTCTAGAGAGAAGTTACCTGTTAGAGAGATAGCCACTAGGTAAGTAACGATTAGAGAACCGATAAGGTTACCCAAGCCCACAAGACCCCAACAACGGAAGATACGACCCCAAGTGATACCAGGACGGTTTGCAAACTTAGCCAGAGGCGCTAGACCAAAAACACCGGTTACTAGGTCGTAACCCATCACACTTAGAATCACGAAACCAACTGGGAAGACAAGCGCACCTACGATGCCAATACCGGTTTGAACCATAGTGGTAATAGCAACGACAACCGCTAGCGATAGGATGATACCCGCCATAGTACCGCGAAGTAGCAAATCGCGAGTGCTAGTGTTGGTTTTCGCTTCACCCACGTTGATCATGGTTTGAACGAATTCTGCAGGCTTATAATCAGTAGACATGAATGTGTCCTTATTCAAAAGTGAAAGTTAAAATTAAAGATTGAATAGAGAAAGGCTTGCCGCTGAGTAACACCTAGCTTCCCTGTCCCCGCAGATGAACCACGGAAAGCCTTTGCCTATTAAATCTAGATTTCGGTTCATTCCCTCCCCCTTAGAGGAGGGAATGGAAACCAAGCTTATGCAGAAATTTCTACTTCGCCGTTGGTTACGCGCGTTTTGTACGCTTTCACGCTAAAACGCTCGTCTTCCATGCACGCACCTGTTGTCAGGTTAAAACGTTGCTTCTTAAGTGGACTAGCCACCCAAAGCTCGCCTTGGTGCTCACAAATCAAACCGCGAGAAAGCACGTTTGATTGGAAGAACGGGTCTGTGTTGCTGATCGCCAGCACTTCTTCTGCTTGTGTTGGGCGGAATACCGCAACTTGCTGACCATCAACCAGTGCACAAACACCCGTGCCCGGTACGATGTCGCTGATTTGGCAAATCTTTTCAAATGACATAATCAACCTTCCCTTATGCTTCAGTGATCGCTACGTGTAGGATGTCGCCTTTCGCTTCAGGATGTTTTTCCGTGAAGGTTGCTGGGCGGTGCTGTTCACGCTCTTGTACAAACACAACGTTGTCATCGCGCTTGTCAGAGTTGATAAAGTGAGCAAAACGAGTCAGTTGTGATTCGTCGTTGATAGTCGCAGTCCACTCACATTCGTACTCGTCTACAAGCTTCGCTACGTCAGCTTCTAGTTGCGCGTTGATGCCAAGTTTGTCGTTAACAATCACTTCGCGTAGGTAGTCAACGCCACCTTCCATGTTTTCCATCCAAACCGAAGTACGTTGTAGTGGCGCAGCAGTACGGATGTAGAACATCATGAAGCGGTCGATGTACTTGATTAGCGTTTCTTTATCTAGATCGCTTGCTAGTAGGTCTGCGTGACGAGGTTTCATACCACCGTTACCACATACGTACATATTCCAGCCTGCGTCAGTTGCGATGATGCCTAGGTCTTTACCTTGTGCTTCCGCACACTCACGAGTACAGCCAGAAACACCGAACTTCATCTTATGAGGTGTACGAATGCCTTTGTAACGGTTCTCGATATAAGAACCTAGACCAACAGAGTCTTGAACACCGTAACGACACCAAGTAGAGCCCACACATGTCTTCGCCATACGAAGTGCTTTTGCGTACGCTTGACCTGTTTCGAAACCAGCATCGATAAGCTTGCGCCAGATCTCTGGAAGATCGTCTTTTTGAGCACCAAACAGACCAATACGTTGAGCACCGGTGACTTTGGTGTACAGGTTGTATTCAGCAGCAACGTTCGCTAACGCACCCAGTGCTTGAGGTGTTACTTCACCACCCGCCATACGTGGAATAACAGAGTAAGTACCGTCTTTTTGGATGTTACCTAGGAAGTTATCGTTCGTGTCGTGCAGCTTAACCAGCTGCGGCTTAAGAATGTGCTCACCCCAGCAAGAAGCCAAGATAGAACCAGCCAGTGGTTTACAAACCTCACAGCCGTAACCTTTACCGTATTTCTCTAGAAGCTCATCAAACGTTTTGATCTCTTCAATGCGGATTAGGTGGAACAACTCTTGGCGTGAGTATGCAAAGTGCTCACACACGTCGTTCTTCACTTCGATGCCAGATTTAGCAAGCTCAGCATTTAGAACAGAGGTCACGAGAGGAATACAACCACCGCAGCCTGTACCTGCGCCAGTCACTGCTTTGATGTCACCCAATGTGTGGTGACCATCAGCAACCGCTTGAGCGATCTTGCCTTTTGTCACGTCGAAACATGAACAGATCACTGCGCTTTCTGGTAGAGCGTCTGCACCTAGTGCTGGTTTCTCTGCGCCTGCGTGTGCAGGAAGGATCAACGCATCTGGGTGTTCTGGTAGGTCGATTTCGTTCAACATAAGTTGAAGCAGATCGCCGTAGTCAGACGTATCGCCAACCATAACCGCGCCAAGCAGTTTCTTGTTGTCTTCAGAAACGATAAGACGTTTGTAAACTTCTTGCTCTTCGTTTTGGTAAACGTAACTCTTACAGCCTTCAGTACGGCCGTTTGCGTCACCGATAGAGCCTACTTTCACGCCCAACAGCTTCAGCTTCGCAGACATGTCAGCGCCTTCGAATTTGCTTTCTGTGTTACCTAGTAGGTGATCAACAGCAACTGTCGCCATCTTGTAGCCTGGAGCAACAAGGCCGTAGAACATTTCGTTCCAAGACGCACATTCACCAATCGCGTAGATGTTCTCATCAGAAGTCTGACAATAGTCGTTGATAGCAACACCGCCACGAGGTGCCACTTCTAGCTCCATTTGGCGTGCTAGTTTGTCTTGTGGACGAATACCTGCAGAGAATACGATGAAGTCTGTTTCTAGCTCTGAACCGTCAGCAAAACGCATAACATTGCGTGCGTTTGTGCCTTCTGCCGCAATCTCAAGCGTATTTTTGCTGGTATGAACGTTCACGCCCATACGCTCGATCTTTTGACGAAGTTGGTTACCACCAGCAAGGTCAAGTTGCTCAGCCATTAGCTTTGGTGCGAACTCAACAACGTGCGTTTCTACTCCCAGAGCTTTCAATGCGCCTGCTGCTTCAAGACCTAGCAGACCACCACCGACAACAACGCCTGATTTGCTCTTCTTCGCACACGCTTCGATCGCTTTAAGATCTTCGATAGTACGGTAAACAAAACAGTCTTTGCTTTCGTGACCTTTGATAGGTGGAACAAATGGGAATGAGCCAGTAGCAAGAATCAGCTTGTCGTATTGAACTTCGCGACCAGTGCTTGAGTAAACAATGCGGTTTTCACGGTTGATGTTAATCGCGCGTTCGCCGATCAGCATGTTAATACCGTGTTTCTCGTAGAAGCCTTCTTTCACTAAAGAAAGTTCATCTGCAGTATGGTGAGAAAAGTAAGAGGAAAGGTGCACACGGTCGTATGCGACACGAGGTTCTTCACAGAAAACCGTAATGTCCATATTAGACATATCAGCTTTCTCGACTAAGTCTTCAATGTAACGGTGGCCTACCATGCCGTTACCGATGACTACTAGCTTCAACTTGCTCATTGTACTTCCTAAGGGTTAGGTTCTTATCACTGAGCGCATTGTTAAATGTGAAAGAAAATTAATACATGATGTAAATCAATTACAGAATCAAACTACCCTAAAGGGGTAGGAGTAGTTTTTAACCAGTATTTAAACCTTTGCTTTCGTAATTCAAACAAAATTTCTGTAACCCAACTAATATCAACCCAATATAAATGTCATATTTCTTCATAACAAAGAAAAAGCAAACGACTAAACGCTTGCTTTTTAATCAAATTCAAGTGGGTTTCATAGGTTTGTGTTAAATAATTCCGCGGGATGTCCCTACTCTACGACCTTCTTCCATTTCCCATTGAATGCCATATTTGTCTATCCAGTAGAAAAACGAGATCGGGAATCCGTCCAATTTTTCTGGGTGATAGTTATCTGAGTCATCAATCATGGTTACGCCCTCTTGCTCTTTCAAGTATCGGAACACCTCACTACAGTTTGAGACTTCGAGGGCAATATGGCGTGGGCCACCTATATCGTAGGTTTTTGGTTGAGGTGGTATTTCGGTTGTCCCAACTGGCGTGTGATATTTCATCAATTCAAGATAGACTGATGCGTAAGGATGCTTTACAAATAACACATCAACAACGACATCTTGCCCACCTAACCCTGCATCTTGGTTAAACTCGGCCATACTCACACTCCGGTAATCCATCTTTTGACTTTGAGCATCGACTGCACGCTCAAATCCAAGCACGCGCTGATAGTAATCCGCTGCCAAATCAACATCATCAACAATGACATTGATGTGAGGTAACCTTTAATGTTATCCAATGCGCTCGCATCTAACACAGCCCAGATGTACCCACCATTGATATTTCTTAAAGGCAAGCAGACATGTAATACAGAAAGAGTTGAATCATAATAAAAATCTGATTGCTGCAAAGCACTTTTATTCCAAGGAAGTTCTGTCTCCCGGTTTAACGTTTGACTGGCCGAGAGTGACGCTAAATCCACATTGGTTTTGTTTATTAGGTATTGAAGTTTATTGCGTTTGATCTCCTTCGTATCTGGCGTCATCGACAACATTTTCACCAGATTGGCCTTCTGGTTTTTTAAGACCTTAACTTCTTGATCGCTGACATCAATTCGCCACACTTGGTTCGATTCAGACAAATAGCGCACTGCCACATTTTGAGTTTTGTAATCTGAAACACCTGATATCTCGATAAACAGAAGATCATCGATCGCTCTAAGGTTTTCTTTCGTCGATGGCATCATCAGGTTGGCGTAGTTGCGAACAGCTATCGAGCCAGACAAAAACGTTACTTGAGAAGACAAATGGGTTTTCGCCATGGTCGCGGCATGCTCAATACGCATGTTCCATTCACTTTGGAAACGCGTAAATGATAAACCTAAGATAATGGAAAGAACCAACACCAGATGCGAAACAAACAGCATCTGGTTAATCGTCAACCAGCCGAAAACTCGATTACTCACAATCAACTACTGTTTGTCTTTATAAACACCTAGAACGGGCTCAGCACATGTACCATTGATACAAATGTCCTGATATGTCGTGTGGCAGCTCTGACAAAATGAGGGCTCTAAAGAAGGATGAGTATGGCTAATATCTTTGCCTTGACGATCATAACTACCATAGATGGCCATGCCGCCGATATGCTCAGTCACCCAAACGATCCCATCAACTTCTGAAATAGCCACTGCCGTTGGACCGTCAGTATATGGGCCGTGAGTTTTGTATTGTTCGATTTTCTGAGGGTTTACGCGTATCGTGAGTGGTGATCCTTGACCATTATTGATCCAGCTATACGCTCGAACGGATTCTTGAATAAACAATGAGGTGTCAGGCGGCAGAACAGTGTCTGCAGGTAGGTTTTGTGACTCTTTAACCACTGGCCAATCTTGCCACCCTTCTGGGTAACTCGCCATTGAGGCTGCGAAAGCAGTGAGCGACGCAGCACTTAACGTTAAGGCTACGAATGGCCTGCTTAAATGAGATAACACGTGTACTTCTCCCTAATACAAAATGGGCTCATCCTGAGCCAAAAACTAACAATGTCATATATTAACAATAAGTTATATATGATGTTATCAATTAGCTTTTGGTAATGCACTCAGTTTATAATTAACAACGTTCTGTTAATACAGTTGAATCGGTGTTTTGGGAACTAAAGAGAATGGCGAAAAGTGTAAAATGAGGGTTCTGTCGAAATTACTTACGAAAATAACGATCAAGTGTAACGATTTTGTGGGTTCTAAGAAGTTAGTTTTGTTGGGAATTTCCAATGGTCAGAGGTCTGAACTAAGGCTTTGGATTCAATTTACGGGGGAAAAGAAAGATAATGGAGGCGCCTCCCGGAATCGAACCGAGGTCCACGGATTTGCAATCCGCTGCATAGCCACTCTGCCAAGGCGCCATAGTGTTTCAATAAAGAAACTCTGAAATGTATCGTCTGGGTTGCCCCTTTCGATGGCCGCTACTTTACGGAATTATCAGTGAGTGTCAAAGGAAAACACCTAAGCCTGAGTCGTTCGATATAAAAAGCAGCAACTTGTCGGTTTATCATTCAACACTTAGAGCGATGGTACCCTTTAAATGTCGATGTTGAATGGAGGCGCCTCCCGGAGTCGAACCGAGGTCCACGGATTTGCAATCCGCTGCATAGCCACTCTGCCAAGGCGCCTTACCGATTTTTTGTTCTCGATGAGGTAAGTCGTTCTTACTTCAATAAGTAGATGGTGCCCCGGGCCGGAATTGATGGTCCGACACTCGGCCGGTCAACTCGACGGCGGGATATTAAATCCACGCACTCAATTTGCGGATGGTGCCCCGGGCCGGACTTGAACCGGCACAACGCGAACGTCGAGGGATTTTAAATCCCTTGTGTCTACCAATTCCACCACCAGGGCAACGCAATCAATGCGATGGTAACACCACCTGCTCTAACGACCTTCGCCGTGAGAACGAGGCGTACTTTAACGGATTAAGATTCTAGGTCAACAACAAATTTTATCTTTTTTATTCATGCGGTTAAAAAGCAGACTTGCATGCACAATCTGCGATCATTTTGAGCAATTCATATACATATCAAATGGCTTACCTACTATTCACTGTGGTGCCTACACAAACAAAAACACTTCAAAATCCTCATATATTGAATGAATACTGACGCAATAATCTGCTTTCATTGACTCTTGATAAAAATGCTTCGTGATCTGTGTCCATTTCTCTTCGTCATTTATTTTTCATATTTCACGTCTAGAGTTTATGTTGACTAAAAAACAGAACGACAACGTGAAGCCTCTAAAACGATACCAATACGAACGCTACGCCGTACTCTGCAATCTCGCCTACCCCAGAGTCTTTAAACAGACCCGCTATGGGTTTGATCCTAATGGACAGCGGATCATTAAAAACGAGTTTGGCAAAACCATGATCCGTGTTTTATGGAGTAAAAAGCGCACAGAAGTCGTTGTTGTCATTAAGGGGTCGCACAGCATTAGCGATTGGCTTTTGAACTTTGCCATGTGGACTCGTAGCTGCAAGCGCCTTGGGCTTAACTATCGCATCCATGCAGGTTTCTACCATTTGCTATTTCAAGAAAGCCAACCTTCTCGAAATGAAGATCGTCTTGGTTTGAGCGTGATTGAGCGACTAGAAGCCACCGTCGTACCACTGATTCTACAAGGCAAACGAATCACAATTACTGGGCATTCATCGGGCGGCGCAATTGGCAGCGTGTTTGCCGACTATATCGAACGCAAGTACCCGAAAAGCATTAAACGAGTAGTCACATTTGGGCAGCCAGCAATTGGCGATTGGACATTTAGAAAACGGTATGGGTTAGGCCATAAAACCTATCGTATTTGTTGTGATATCGACATTGTCACCTTTATGCCTCCGGTACCTTTTCTCTACTGGCATGTGGGTAAAATGCTTTGGCTTTATAACGGAAGAATTTATGAGAATACGCCCACATTGATGCGTCTGGGACGCTCTTTGGTGAGTTGGCTGATCCGCCCTTTCTCCTACCACCTAATGAGTAAATACATTCGTAACAAAGACTTCTTTGATGAGCGGTAGTCAATCGCTTCACTTAGTTTGGAAAAAGAAGCAGATACAAAAAGAGCCAGTATTAAACTTAACTCCGATCAGTTA
>NZ_JAHGAH010000409.1:0-1201 GCF_030248475.1 Vibrio sp. D173a | reverse complement strand
AATTACGCAACAAAGCCCCTTGGAATCACAATTTTGAGACAGGGATGACAAAGATTGATGAACAACATTACCATCTATTTTTATTGGTGAACAAATTAGCCAATACGTTGATTTATGATGATCAAATCGAGGTAGATGGTGTGTTTGGTGAATTAAAAGACTATGCACAATACCATTTCTCATATGAAGAAAGTGTATGGAATGAACACTTTTCTGATGATGTTTGGAATCATGAACATAAAAAGAGTCATGCCTCTTTCGTTGATGACGTTATTAAAATTCAATCTGAGTCCAGAGACCTTAACTGGCAAGAATCGATTGAACATATCCTGCAGTTCTTAATTCGTTGGCTCGTTTTCCATATCATCGGTGACGACAAGAAAATGAGCGTTGCAGTGAAAGCGTTGGAATCGAGTGATTCTCTAGAGATGGCCAAAGTGAATGCGGTGGATACCTTACAGGGTATTAACGGCTTAGTAGCTGATACGGTTCTCAAAATGTATTTTGAAGTCTCGACTCAATCGATTGAATTGGTGAGAGAAAAGCATCGTCGTTTTGTGGCAGAAAAAGAGTTGCGATGTCTCAATAAGAAGCTTCAAGAACTTGCTATTACTGATGAACTATCGGGTCTGTATAATCGCCGATACTTTAACATCATGACGCCAGATATCCTCTCCAAAGCACAAGCAGGCAATCAAACGGTCAGCTTTGTTTCTATTGATTTAGACTACTTCAAGCAACTTAATGATGAGCTTGGCCACCTAAAGGGCGATGAGGCCATCACCAAGGTTGGGTCGTTATTATCTTCGCAATTCAATGGTGTTGACGAAATCGCTTTTCGAATGGGCGGGGAAGAGTTTTTGATTGTGCTTGTAGGATCAGAGCATCATCGCTGCGTGAGACGTGCAGAGAAATTTAGAGAGTCCATTGCTACGCTTTCAATTCAGTGTGACCGTCACGAGCAGAGACACTTTTTGACGAGCTCTATTGGTGTGTATAGCCAGCAATCAGAAGCTAATGTGGATATTCGTTACGTAAGCGCTCCATAAAGCCCGCATTCTAATCGCCTAGCGCGAAGAATAAGATCAAGTCTCCAACCATGAGGAGATTTGAAATGGGAAAACGACACACTAATCAAGAATGGCAAACGCTCATCGAGCAGTCTGAATCGAGTTCATTGTCAACGCTTGCATTTTGTAAG
>NZ_JAHGAH010000408.1:0-922 GCF_030248475.1 Vibrio sp. D173a | reverse complement strand
TTCTTGTCAGAGTCAAAGCTCTACAAAGGGTTAGATAAACCAATCATCCTTCCAAAGTGCCGCTTTACGACTTCTGAGTTGTCAGAGCTTGAAGGTGTAAACTTAATTGATTACGGACTTGAAGTGGTAAAAGAGACGTTTGCAACTCAGGGCACTTACACGACTACTCCTTATGACATCACAACGGCCTACGTTCTTGGTGCTTTACTGGAATCAAACGTGAATGCGATTTCAGTGGTTGGTTTTGATGGCTATGCTCAAGATGATGTTCGTCAACAAGAGATGGTAGACATATTGAACCTTTACCATGCTCATGAGAAAAGCCTAGAAATTACCTCTTTGACTCCAACTAGCTACCCGATTGCTAAAGGCTCTGTTTATGCCCCTGTTAAGTAAATACGAGGTATACATTTTTGATTGTGATGGCGTTATTTTAGATTCCAATCAATTGAAAATCGAAGCTATGAAAAATTCGCTGGAGGCGCATTTTTCAGCTCAAGACCTTATTGCGGAGTGTGTTGATTACTTCCGTCATAACTTTGGAAAGTCTCGTTTTCACCACGTTGCTTACTTTCTAGATAGCATCCTAACGATTGAAGAAGAAAAAAGAAGTGAGCTAGAGCAAAGGATTTTGGCTGACTTCTCCAAACAGTGCCGTACTTTATACTTAACGGCGCAACTGACGCCCGGCTTTATGTCGTTTCTTGAGCAGTGCAAAGGTAAACGATACGTCGCAAGTGGCTCGGAGCAAAGTGAACTCAGAGACGTTTTTGTCCAGAGAGGCCTTGATACTCACTTTGATGGTGTGTTTGGCTCACCAACGCCAAAAGCTGAGCTTATCCACAATATTCTTAAACAAGAAAACAACACAAATGCCGTCATGTTTGGAGATGCTGAATCCGACATGTTGTCAGCTCAACAG
>NZ_JAHGAH010000407.1:0-3839 GCF_030248475.1 Vibrio sp. D173a | reverse complement strand
TTAAGTGATAGGAGTTAGCCCCTAATGCTGCTTGTGTGATTGAATCCATATCCCGTTATCTACACTCATTCATGACAAAGATTGATTGGCTTGAAAACTAAAACGACTTTCAATAAGAGTCAAATCACTCACCCACTTTGTGTCTCTTATTTACTTACTTTTACACATTGGAGGGAGATCAACGTTTAAAGCCACTTACTGGCTAGCGGTAGCCTCTGGGCGGGAGATTTTCTTGATCAATGCTTCACGTCGGAGATCTAAGATCTCATCAATCAATTTCTCTTTGGCGTTGATACCAAAGTGCTGATCGTAGTTTTTTACTTTTTCAATTTCATGCGGGTGCAAGCGGTACACCTCATCTTTTAAACGAGCCTCAGCTTCGCTTTTGATCAAGCCTTGGTTTTGTAGCAGCTTGATGATCACTTCATCAGCTGGGTTTACTGCTCTTGACATGGTTCTCTAATCTACAAGTTAAGTTGTTCGCCAAATCGCTGATCAATTCAGCTTATTCATTTGGCATCGCCAATTTACGTCGCACAACTTATAGCTCAAACATGACAAATTTATTGCAGCCCAAGGTCATTTATTAGCAAAGCATCGCATGCACCACTTCGGTTCAAACCTTTGTTTTTCTCACCATCATGGATCGTGAGTACCCACTTTTAACTTACGCCTCTTTCCGCCGAGCCCCATTCCGTCTGCCCTGAGAGCTTAAACGGACATCTGGCACACATCTCGCTGTAGTCTCTTCGCTTTTAATGGTTTTCGGTTGTTACACTCTATTGACAAGGACTTGTTCTGATAAGTCAAAAACCATGGATTTTTAAACGATTCAATGGAGTGACTTATGAACAAAAACGCGATCCTTCTATCTTTACTCGGTACGGCTTCCTTCTCTTCTCAAGCGGCGGCGGACATCACCGCAATCCGCTCTAGCCTATTACATTTCATCAACGATCCAGCCAAAGTTGAACACCTTCCCGATGCCTATCAGTATTTTGAAGACGGTTTATTAGTGATTGAAGATGGTCATATCAAAGCCATCAAAGCGTTCAGTGAAAGCGATTCGACACAGTACCAAGATATTGTCGATCACAGGGGAAAACTCATCGTGCCGGGCTTTATCGACACGCACATCCACTATCCACAAACTCAGATGATTGCGGCGTATGGCGAGCAACTGCTGGAATGGTTAGAAACCTACACCTTCCCAACGGAAAAACAGTTTGAGGACAAAGCCCA
The DNA here is from genome assembly GCF_030248475.1 of Vibrio sp. D173a. Classification (NCBI taxonomy): domain Bacteria; kingdom Pseudomonadati; phylum Pseudomonadota; class Gammaproteobacteria; order Vibrionales; family Vibrionaceae; genus Vibrio; species Vibrio sp. D173a. The sequence continues at coordinate 2,597 of NZ_JAHGAH010000407.1, read as the reverse complement.
CGCCCAAGCTATCTCTCAGTTCTTTATTAATGAACTGCTGAAAAATGGCACCACCAGCGCATTAGTGTTTGGCACTGTTCATCCACAATCGGTGGAAGCGCTTTTTGAGGAAGCGTTAGATAAGAACATGCGTATCATTGCGGGGAAGGTCATGATGGATCGCAACGCGCCAGACTACCTACTCGACACACCGGAAACGGGCTATAAAGAAAGCAAAAGCCTGATCAACAAATGGCACAACCAAGGACGATTGCAATACGCCATTACTCCACGCTTTGCCCCTACCTCGACGCCCAAACAATTAGCGGCTGCTGGGAAACTCAAAGCCGAGTATCCAGATGTCTATGTGCATACGCACTTGTCAGAAAACAAAAATGAAATCGAATGGGTGAAGTCGCTCTTCCCCGACCGTGAAGGCTACTTCGATGTTTACGAACATTACGGCTTAGCTGGCAAGCGTTCTATCTTCGCCCATGCCGTTCACCTGACCGACAAAGAATGGAGTGCATTTCAGCGTACCGATTCCGTCATTTCCTTTTGCCCTACCTCCAACCTATTCCTTGGTAGTGGCCTATTTGATTTAGAAAAAGCGGAACAGAAAGGTGTACGCGTTGGCTTGGGCACCGATGTAGGCGCAGGCACCAGTTTTTCTCAGTTAGAATCCTTAAATGAGGCCTATAAAATCATGCAGTTACAAGGAAAGAAACTCTCTGCGTTTAAAGGCTTGTACTTAGCGACATTGGGCGGCGCGACCTCGCTTAGCCTTGATGACAAGATAGGCAATTTTGAAGCAGGAAAAGAAGCCGACTTCGTTGTCCTCAACTGGGCAGCAACGGATTTGCAGAAGTTGCGTTACCAACATTCCAAAAGCTTGGAAGATAAGCTCTTTGCATTAATGATGTTAGGCGATGAGAGAAACGTCGAAGCAACCTACATAGCTGGCAAACTGGCCTATTCTGCCGATGGCGAAGTCACTAGAACGACAAAAATCGAGAGCTCAATCTAAACAGACCAAAGTCTTGAGCATAGAGACATCTAAACCGAAAAGCCGGACGCAGTGTCCGGCTTTGTTTTACATCGATACTTGTTCAGAGTAACGGTTAGTGAAAGTAAACCATCATCTCCACTTCATCCCCTTGCTGCGGTGCATCCAACGTGAAGTGCAAATAGCCCGCCTCAGTGACTGGAATTTGCAGGAATTCATTACTGCCTCTGTCGTCAGATGCGTATTCGTACTGCATAGCACTTGGCCAGTAAGCTCGGCTCGCGTACAAGTCCACATCGCCATTGTCAGAGTAGCCGTTTGTATCCGTTAGCCACACTCGTACTTCTTGAACGCCTTGCGGTACATAAACCGCCGCATAGCGTCGTTCGAGTACCTTGAGCGTCTGCGGTTTACCCGATTCCAATACCACAGGCGTTAAATCATCTCGCTCCGGCGTTGTTGGTGTTGGCGCCTCAATTTCTAATGAGGCCTTTAGCGTCACTGCATTAAATTCAGAGCGACCTGTGATACTCAGGTAATAACGGCCCGGCTTAATGTAACCCGATGGTTCTGGCTCAAACGTCACGATCTCATTGCTGCCCACGCCATATTGGCTGAATTCGAAATCGTAGTAATGCGCTTCTTGCTCAAAGCTCATGTACAAATCTGCGTCACCTTGAGCGTCGCCTTGGTTCTCGACTTCAAAGTGAGTCGCGTATTCAGGCACATCAACGTAGAACAACTGCTCACTGTAAGCCGCACCGCTCAGCACCACACTCTGGTTCGCGGTAAGCTTAATAACTTGGTCAGAAGGTTCCGTCGGCTCGCCCGGATTTGGATCTGGGTTTGGCTTAGGTGGCTCAGGCTCATTAGAAACGGAACCTAACCAGCGTTCAAATTCACCATCGTATTGCTCACCCAGCAATCGGACCTGCCTCGCCCACTCTGAAAACTGACCAGAACGAGAGAGCGTAAGCAAACTCTCAACCTCTTGCGGATGTTCTTCCAACATAAAGCGCACCGCGAGATAGCCCCAGCGATATACGCGATTAGTATCTGGAGAATAAGTGGTCGCAAACACCTTAGACAGGCTCATCTTGCCCTCTGCAATCAAGCCAATCGCCGCATCGTAGCCTTGCTTGTAATGCATGTATTCAGCAAAACCCTCTAGCCACCATACAATGTAACCATGCTCCAAGTTATCACCGAACGAGCCATATTGGTTGAATCGCGCATCGAGGTAGTGGGTGTACTCATGCTCTAAATTAAGAATAGAAAGCTCGTCACCATTGTTGTAACGGTAAGCCACAAAGCGCGCCACGTTGCCTGTTTCTGCTGGGTTACCTTCCAGATACTGACCGCCATTGTCGGTGGTATTACCAAACAAGAACGATGAGTAGTCCGCGTAACTCGCCTTGCTAGCAAACACCGCTACTTCTAATCGTTCATTATTGTCGTCTGCTACCGGTTGATGACCTGTATTCGCCACTTTATGGAAGTCCGCCTCTTTCGCTTGCATATTTCGGGGCATTCCGATCAGTCATTTCGGGATTATCCGATCACCCATTTCGGTTTTAACCGATCACTAATTCCCGCTGTTTTTCAAGCAAGT
>NZ_JAHGAH010000406.1:0-788 GCF_030248475.1 Vibrio sp. D173a | reverse complement strand
AGATGTATTCGATCATTCAGACTGGTGCGGCGTATGGTATGCAGACCATGGAGCAGAATGCTCGTCAATTGATGGCGCAAGGCATGGTATCGCGTGAAGAAGTGGATAAGAAAGTTGAAATTGAAGCGCAGCAATTCTCGTAACGAATTACTTAGGAAATAGCGAATACGGACGATGGATCTGAATAAATTTCTCGAAGGCATGTTGGCGTTAAAAGCGTCGGATCTCTACATCACTGTCGGTGCTCCGATTTTGTTTCGTGTGGATGGCGAATTGCGCCCGCAAGGTGATAAGCTGACTGAAAATGATGTCGCCTTGTTACTCGACAGTGCCATGGAACCAGAGCGACGCCAGGAGTTTCGTAAAAGCCGTGAGTCTAACTTTGCCATTGTCCGTGATTGCGGTCGTTTCCGTGTCAGTGCCTTTTTCCAACGTGAATTACCGGGAGCCGTTATTCGTCGTATTGAAACCAATATTCCGACGTTTGAGCAACTTAAGTTACCTTTGGTACTGCAAGACCTTGCTATTGCCAAGCGTGGCTTAGTGCTGGTGGTTGGTGCCACTGGTTCTGGTAAGTCGACCACTATGGCGGCGATGACGGGTTATCGCAACAACAACAAAACGGGTCATATCCTGACGGTAGAAGACCCGATTGAATTTGTGCACGAGCACAAGCGTTGCATCGTGACACAGCGTGAAGTTGGCCTAGACACCGACAGCTATGAAGTGGCGTTGAAAAACTCGTTACGTCAGGCGCCAGACATGATTTTGATTGGTGAGATCCGTAG
>NZ_JAHGAH010000405.1:0-951 GCF_030248475.1 Vibrio sp. D173a | reverse complement strand
CCCGGTAGAGGGCGCACATCGTAGTGCAGCTCACAGCAACCACAGATGCGGTTGGCACTGTCGCCACCATGAATATGGCCTAGGTTCAGGGTTGGACTTGGAATCGCAAAGCCCGGGTGGTGGTACTCTTTAATCAGCTTGTCTCGCAGCTGCATTAAGGCGAACAATACTTCATGCATGATCTCAATTGCGTTGACGCCTAATGCCGGGTCTGAAGAGTGACCGGATTTACCGGTGACTCGCACCGCATTCGCCACGTGGCCTTTGTGTCCACGGATAGGTACGAGGCTGGTTGGCTCACCGATGATGCAGTAATCCGGTTTAAACGGTGCATTTTCAGTGAAGTGACGCGCGCCGAGCATGGTGGTCTCTTCATCACAAGTCGCCAGAACATAGAGCGGCTTGGTCTGTTTACTCCAATCAATCTTCTTTACCGCTTCATAGATAAAGGCGAAGAAGCCTTTCATGTCTGCCGTGCCTAACCCGTAGAAGCGATTGTTGTGCTCAGTCAGTGCGTGCGGGTTGAAGTTCCAGCGTCCTTCATCAAATGGAACAGTGTCGCTGTGTCCTGCTAATAGTAAGCCGCCCTCACCAGAGCCCATCTTTGCCACCATATTATGCTTACCCGGCTCCACCTCTACGACTTCAACGCTAAAGCCTAGGTCTTTAAACCATTGAGCCATTTTTTCGATGACCTTTTCATTGCCATGATCCCAGCTCGGATCAGTAGAGCTGATGGAGTCGGTTGAAATTAGGCCTTGGTAGACCTCAAGAAAACTCGGTAATTGCATAATATCTTCACTTCTACTATTGACAGAAAAACCATAAGGCGGTAAAACACATATTAAGTCATATTTACTGAATAAAAAATCAAATAAAGCTAAAAATCAAGTATGATTAGTCAAATTTGAAATGTAACTTAACTCAAGAATGGATGTGTTGAGATGTTGA
>NZ_JAHGAH010000404.1:0-1422 GCF_030248475.1 Vibrio sp. D173a | reverse complement strand
CTTGTGATCAAGAGACAGGGAGTTGGAGGGGGTTGCAAGCACATAACCTAACATTCAGCTTCAAACCACCAACCTCACCTAACCTCCCCTTGTATCAAACTCCGAAGATCTCAAACACCGAGTTCAAAGGGGAGGAACTGGTTCTGCACTCGCGGACAATTCAATTCACACCACTGGCATAACAACGCGCTGAAAATAGATTCTGAATACTCGCTTAGGCTCCTTCAGCATGACGCAGTATGAATCCCGCTCTCTCCGAGTCATTCCCGCGAACTCAGGTGAGACTGGGAATCTACTCACCACAAACTCGATCCAAATCATTAGCTAAAACACGAAGACTAAAAGGTGAAAGAAGGTTGCAAACACATAACCCAGTATTCAACCTCAAACCAGCAACCCCACCTAACCTCCCCTTGTATCAAACTCCGAAGCTCTCAACACACCGAGCTCAAAGGGGAGGAACTGGTTCTGCAATCACGGATAATTCAGCAACAAACACCAACATCACAACGCGCTGAAAATAGATTCTGAATACTCGCTTAGGCTCCTTCAGAATGACCCTGTTCGTTTCACGTTCTCTCCCCGTCATTCCCGCGAACCTAGGTGAGACTGGGAATCTACTCACCACAAACTCGATCGAAAATGATTAACAAGAACAAACAAAAGGCGAAAGAAGGTTGCAAACACTTACCCCAACATTCAGCTTCAAGCCACCAACCCCACCTAACCTCCCATTGTATCAAACTCCGAAGCTCTCAAAGCAACGAGCTCAAAGGGGAGGGACTGATTTCGTGTTCGCAGATAGTTCAGTTCACAATGCAACATAACAACACGCTGAAAGTAGATTCTAAATACTCGCTTAGGCTCCTTCAGAATGACGCTGTTCGTTTCGCGCCCTCTACCCGTTATTCCCGCGACCCTAGGTGAGACTGGGAATCTACTCACCACAAACTCGATCGAAAATGATTAACAAGAACAAACAAAAGGCGAAAGAAGGTTGCAAACACTTACCCCAACATTCAGCTTCAAGCCACCAACCCCACCTAACCTCCCATTGTATCAAACTCCAAAGCTCTCAACACAACGAGCTCAAAGGGGAGGGACTGGTTCTGCATTCGCGGATAACTCAATTCACAATGCAACATCACAACACGCTGACAGTAGATTCTGAATGCTCGCTTTGGCTCCTTCAGAATGACGCTGTTCGTTTAGTTCTCTCTTTCCGTCATTCCCGCGAACCTAGGTGAGACTGGGAATCTACTCACCACAAACTCGATCGAAAATGATGAGTAAGAACACGAACAAACAAAAGGCGAAAGAAGGTTGCAAGCACCTCACCCAACGTTAAGCCTCAAGCCACCAACCCCACCTAACCTCCCCTTGTATAAGACTCCGAAGCTCTCAACACACCGAGCTCAAAGG
>NZ_JAHGAH010000403.1:0-1794 GCF_030248475.1 Vibrio sp. D173a | reverse complement strand
AATGCAACATCACAACGCGCTGAAAATAGATTCTGAATAATCGCTTAGGCTCCTTCAGAATGACGATGGGAAAGCACTGAACTCAAAGCAGAAAAGAACACTCTCCCCCTAGCCCCCCCTATAAAATTGTTGGCAAATCTATGGGGAAAAAGGGGGAGTTGGAGGGGGGTTGAAAGCACATAACCTAGCATTCAGCATCAAACCACCAACCTCACCTAACCTCCCCTTGTATCAAACTCCGAAGATCTCAACACAACGAGCTCAAAGGGGAGGGACTGGTTCTGCATTCGCGGATAACTCAATTCACAATGGAACATAACAACGCGCTGGATATAGATTCTGAATACTCGCTTTGGCTCCTTCAGAATGACGTAGTTCGTTTAGTTCTCTCTTTCCGTCATTCCCGCGAACCTAGGTGAGACTGGGAATCTACTCACCACAAACTCGATCGAAAATGATGAGTAAGAACACGAACAAACAAAAGGCGAAAGAAGGTTGCAAGCACATAATCCAACATTCAACCTCAAACCAACAACCCCACCTAACCTCCCCTTGTATCAAACTCCGAAGCTCTCAACACAACGAGCTCAAAGGGGAGGGACTGGTTCTGCAATCGCGGATAATTCAATTCACAATGCAACATCACAACGCGCTGAAAATAGATTCTGAATACTCGCTTAGGCTCCTTCAGAATGACGCTGTTCGTTTAGTTCTCTCTTTCCGTCATTCCCGCGAACCTAGGTGAGACTGGGAATCTACTCACCACAAACGCGATCGAAAATGATTAACAAGAACACGAACAAACAAGCGGTGAAAGAGGGTTGCAAGCACCTCACCCAACATTCAACCTCAAACCACCAACCCCACATAACCTCCCCTCTATAAAGCTTCAAGAAGCTCAAATAAAAAATTCCAAAAAAGCCCTTTACCTAAACTTAACTTGAGGTTTTAGCATGTTCATCGTTGGCTAGAAAATGACAAAAAGGAGCACACCATGATCCAGCTAGAACACGTGAACTTAGTGGTAGAAGACATCCCTGAAATGCTGAAGTTTTACCAAGTGGCCTTTCCGCATTGGTATGTGCGTGATGAAGGGGAAGGTACATGGAGCGGTAAGCACAGAAACTGGCTGCACTTTGGCGATGAGTACCAATACATTGCGTTGAGCGACCACGGCGAAGGCAACAATCGCGATTTAGATGGTCATCAAGTTGGGTTAGCGCATTTCGCTTATGTTACTAATAACGTTGACGCTGTGACGAAAAGACTGGTTGAAGCGGGCTACCCAATCGCCCAACCCGGCGCGGATGAGCCATACCGAAAGAACGTCTATTTTGTTGACCCTGCCGGTTTTGAAATCGAGTTTGTAGAATACCTGACGGATGACCCAAAATTGCGTAACTCGACGAATTAAGAGCTTAACCTTTATCTCTCTTTTATCCAGAAAGAGCAGCGTCTTAGATACCCAAAAGCCCCTGACTTTTCAGCTAGGGGCTTTGAACATTTTACCTTGAGCGAGTGATTAGCTAGCGGCTAATTCAGGCTTCGCTGCCTTATTGCTTTTTGACTTCATCCAAACGATGACGGCCGCAAGCACTAAGATTGGTACCAGTGGGTCAATGAGTGTGCCACCCTTACCGAATACTAGGTTTAGCGCCATGATGATCGATGCACCAATCGCCCACGCCACGGTTGACGATACTGACCAGATTTTAATTTGGTCTGCCAACTCTGTAATACCTAGCGTACGGTTGATGATGTGGAAGTAAGAGTCATTAAGGTGATGAGATGGTC
>NZ_JAHGAH010000402.1:0-1330 GCF_030248475.1 Vibrio sp. D173a | reverse complement strand
AATGAACGTTATGGGTTGGCTCTTAACTTCAGTGGTAGTGCAAGTCCCAAGCGTATTGAGATCTTATTGATGATAGGCATGTTGACTCAATTTGCTTTGTTGGTAGTAGGTAAAGTCGCTTATCTCAAAGGTTACTACAAGGATTTTCAAGCAAATACCATTCGAACACGCCGGGTACTTTCCTACTTTTTTCTCGGTAAAGAGTTGATAGGAAGAGAAGCTTACTCATTTAGCGTGAAGGATCTGGCCTTAGCCGTAGGAGGCCTCAAAGCGATAAGTGCGGCAGAGTTCCGGTGAAAAGATGTGGGGATCCCTCAGATTTTAACTCCCCCCTTTCCCTAACGGTTGTATTTTCGTTTGTTCAGTATCTCTTTCACTTGGTGCGTTTTTTCTAGATCTATCTCATAAACATTGGCTAAAGCACAAACATAATAGAGTACGTCGTAAAGTTCTTCCGCGATTGTTCCTTTAATTGTGTCCTCTGTAGGTTGTCCAGTGGCGTCTTTCCTAATCGATTCAGACAACTCACCTACTTCTTCAATCAGTTTAAGGAAATATTGCTGTTTATTCTCCGGGTCGTGATCAAACTCTTTTATATGCGCTTGTAGTTGTCGAATGTCCATTTCTAATCCTTTTATTTGTAATCCTAATAAACCCTACCATAAGGTAAATAACAGAATTATTTAACGCAACATTCCTTTACTCAGAACAATACAATGATACTCGCGCTCTAACTCATGCTCAGTATCATCAAATTGTTCTATGTGATTGAAGCCTTGCTTAAACCAAAAGCGAAAAGCGTCAGTATTCTCAACGTACACGTTTAGCATAGCTTTATTGAAAGGCGCATACTCAAGAGCAATATCCAATACACTATCGACGATTTCCTTTCCTAAACCTTTGCATTAATAGTCAGGAATAAGACATAGCATCGGGATCCATAAGCACCCTTTGTACGGAAAATTCAGTTCGAGTTGGATATAACCTATCGCCTCTCCTTTCTGTGTCGATATTTTTCTGAGATAGAAAGCGCCAAGATCATCGGGATCTTTTGGTAGAGCGCTCCTTGAAATCAGCGATTTATATTCTTCAATTGGCCAATCACGGAAAGTATGGTCATGAATCACTTTTTGATGGTTAGAATCGAATAGAGATTTAGCTAACTCAGCCTGTTTTGCATCAAAAGTAGAAAAGATTAAACGCTTTGATTCCCAATAGCTTGGTAACACAGATGCTCCTTATGCATGACTTAATGAGTGGAGGCAAAATAACAAATCCAGTCTTTAGAGCAACTTATTTGGTCAGAGTTGGGATAGAAACGGGAAACGGG
>NZ_JAHGAH010000401.1:0-785 GCF_030248475.1 Vibrio sp. D173a | reverse complement strand
GTTGACCATAATAATGCTTAGCCAATGACACAGCGGATTCAACCTGTGCACTGAGTTTGCTCTCACGCTCTGCCATTGAGGAAGCGCGCTGCTGCAGTAAGTTATAAGTACATGCCATGATCAGTGATACTACTGAGAATATGACAATGGAGGCGAGTTTGGATTTGATTGAAAGGTTGCTTAGTTTCATAGCGGACTGACTTTATTATTTTGTTATTAGTTGCGAGCAAACTAACAAAACTACTTTCATCCGCGATGATGCATGTCATGAAGACCGAATATTCACATGATTACATATGCAAAAGGTGACACTGGTCACCCATACCTAGTTGAATTTTATAAAGATATCAATAATTCATCAGTGTTGTTGAACTAGCCTCTTAATTCCGAAAGTTGAGTAATTCTCAGACAGTCGATATGACTCGATTTTTCATCTGGCTTTTGGGTAAACCAGATTGCATTGATACCCGAATCAAGTGCTGGAATGATATCTTTCTCAAGCGTGTCTCCGACCATGATCACGCTAGCAAGTGGTACATCGAGGTGACGAATAATCGCAGGGAAAAACTCAGGGCTCGTCTTATCCACGCCTAGGTTCGATTTACAGAAATAGCCAGAGATGAATCTATCCAGCCCTACTCGACTAAAAGCGTGTTTAATCTCTAGCTATTTCTGTAAATCAAACCTAGGCGTGGATAAGACGAGCCCTGAGTTTTTCCCTGCGATTATTCGTCACCTCGATGTACCACTTGCTAGCGTGATCATGGTCGGAGACACGCTTGAGA
>NZ_JAHGAH010000400.1:0-2317 GCF_030248475.1 Vibrio sp. D173a | reverse complement strand
TTGACCACTAAAATATAATGTCGCCTCTAAATGCCTATTTTTATAAATGTAAGAGCCAACTATAACTTTATGCTTAAAAATCTATCTCTAAAGAACAAACTGGCGATCTCCGCCAGTGCTGCCATCATCCTCGGGGGAGTGTTGGTGGAGGGGCTGTCTTTCCGTGATGCTCTGCAAAGACTTGATGTTGAAGTCGCTCAGCGCCTAGAAAGTACTAGCGCATCTTACAACCAATACGTAAGCGACTGGCTACTATCGAAAGAACGTGCACTCACATCGCTTTCTCAAGACGCTGAAAAATCAGCGATTGTGACGCACCTTAAACAGGTTCGCGATTCTGCCGCGTTTGATAACGTCTTCCTTGCGTATCCAGACGGTTCTCAAGACAACGCGAATGGTGTTGTATTGCCACCGGGTAACGATGACCCTCGCCAATGGGGTTGGTACACCAACGCAATCGCAAACCCTTCGAAAGTCTTTATGGACAATCCAACCGTTGCTGCGGCAACAGGGGCAAACGTCGTGTCTTTGGGTAAAGCACTCCAGCTTCACGGTCAAACCAACGTGCTAGGTGCAGACGTAGAAATCGGTGACATCCTAAATAGCCTGAACCAAGTGATTCTGCCGGGTGAAGGTTATATGTTCATCGCCAACGATCAGGGCAATATCTTTACCCACAACAACAGCAAGCTACTTAACCAGCCCGTTAGCAAGCTGGGCTTAAATAACAGCGACATCGTCGCGGCTGCCAACTCTGGACAAGAGCGCACCATCTCCATCAACGGTAAAGACTTCGTGGTTTACGCGAAAGCCATCGATGGCACCAAATTGACCACAGTAACGGTTCTGGATAATGACTCTTTGGTCGCCCCACTTTACGATGCCGTTTGGGGACAAATCATCGCAACTACGATTGTGGTGATCATCTGTGTGGCCTTGTTTAACCTACTGTGTAACATCCTTTTCCGTCCGCTTTACAACGTGTCAAATGCCCTATCGCAAATCGCCAATGGTAGCGGTGATTTAACTCAGCGCATCAAAGTTGAGAACCGTGACGAAGTGGGTGAATTGGCAGAAAACTTCAACCAGTTCGTTGCCAGTCTTCAGCAACTTATCGGCCATATTCGTCATCAAGCGGAAAACTTAAACGATCAATCAGAGCTGAGCACGAAACGTGCAAACCAATCGGTTGAAGAGCTTAACCACCAGCAACAAGAAATCACGCTTGTGGCAACGGCAGTGACCGAAATGGCCTCTGCGACGCAAGAGATCGCTTCTCATGCCGAGCAAACAGCGAAAGTGGCGCAGGATTCTTCCGTGAGCACACAAAACGGCCACTCACTGGTAGTGAACACCAAAGACTCGATCAACAACCTGTCTTCGGAAGTGAACCAAGCCAGCGGTGTTATCAGTGAACTGAACCAGCATGCTCAAGACATCAATACCGTGCTATCGACCATTCGTGACATTGCTGAGCAAACCAACCTACTTGCATTGAACGCTGCGATTGAAGCAGCACGTGCAGGCGAACAAGGCCGCGGTTTTGCTGTGGTTGCGGATGAAGTTCGTGTTCTATCGCAACGTACTCATACTTCGACAGAAGAAATCAAGTCCACCATCGAGACACTGCAACGCACAACTCAGCGTGCCGTTACTTTGATGGAACGCAGCTCTGAACTGGCAATAGGTTCGGTAGAAGATGCCGACCGTGCTTCCCAAGCGCTGGATGAAATCAACTCGGCAGTAGCAATGATCAGCGATATGGCGACCCAAATCGCCACCGCCGCAGAAGAACAAACCCACGTGACCAATGAAATCACCCAGAACGTTACTTCCATCAAAGACGTTACGGATCACTTGGTTATCGGGGCAGAGGAATCGATGAATCAGTCGTCTGAGCTGAAATCTCAAGCAGAAGATCTCAATTCGAAAGTGGCAACGTTCAAACTGGCGTAATTCTCGCTTCAAACCTCAATTCCAAACCCCGCCACGTTGCCTGTCTCTTGATCACAAGTCTAGTGATCAAGAGACATTGCGAGTTCGTAGCCCTCAAGGATGGTTTGTAGTTTAAACCATCCTTCCCAAAGCACCTTTATTGAAGCTCTACCCGTCCTTTTGGTATCTTTCCAACCGCCTAATTTAGCGAGATTTTTGTTCGCCCAACCCATATCGGGTACTTCTTTAGGTAACGTCTTACTTTCTAGTTTCAACCATAGTAGCTTCCAAGCTTTTTGGCCCAATACCTTTTCACAACTTTCTTTCGTTAGCTCATCAACTTCTTTCATGAAGCGTAATGCCAATAAACGCGTAGCAACAA